>NZ_JAQOWX010000092.1:17458-22498 GCF_028462495.1 Paucibacter sp. XJ19-41 | reverse complement strand
TGCCGCCTGCGGCGGCCGGCTTGACCGCCGCCGCCTCGGCGGGCGGCGGCGTCAGCACCTCGCCCAGCAGGTCCAGCAAACGGGTACGGGCGCGCTGCGGGTGGCGGCGGTAATAGGTCAGCACCAGGCCGACGATGAAGCGTTCGTCATCGTCCTGCGGCACGCTGGGCGTGGCCTCCTGCACCGGGCTGGCGGCCGGCGTGGCCGGGTGGTCGTGGTCCATCCAGCCCGGCGGCTTGTGGAACAGCTGCTCGAACTGGCGCGCCAGCCGCTCGCCGATCTGGCGGGAGCGGCCCTTGATCTGGCTCCAGTAGCTCGGTTGGATCTGCAAGCGCTCCGCGAAACGCCGCTCCAGCCCACGCAAGGTGGCGGCATCGGGGTGTTTGACGGTGGCGGCGACGAATTCTTCAAACAGGCGCATCGCATTGTCCAAACGGACTTGTGCGGTGTCCCGGGGAGCGGATGACATCTGCGTATGATAAAGCTCCCTTCATCCTGGGCCGCCGGTCCGGGGCCGACCGAGGAGAGCGAGATGACTTTTTTCATGGCTTCTCTGCTGCGCGCGGGCGCTTTGTGGGTGCTGTGCGTCGCGGCCTTGCCGGTCGTGGCCGCCGAGCGCAGTCTTGATAAAGAAGTGATCATCAAGGCCAGCCTGGACCAGGCCTGGCAGAGCTGGACCACCCGCGAAGGCATCGTCGCCTTCTTTGCGCCCGATGCCAGGATAGAGCCACGGGTCGGCGGTGCCTTCCAAATCTATATCGATCCCGGCGCCGCGCCGGGCATGAAGGGTGCCGATGAGATGCGTTTTCTGGCGCTGCAGCCCAAGAAGATGCTCAGCTTCGACTGGAATGCACCGCCGCATCTGCCCGAGGCGCGGGCCCAGCGCACCTTCGTGATCCTGCGTTTCGAGCCCATCAGCGAGACCGAGACCCGGGTGCGCCTGCACCACACCGGCTGGGGCGAGGGCGGCGAGTGGGACAAGGCCTATGCCTACTTCGATCGGGCCTGGGGCCATGTGCTGGCCAATCTGAAGAAGCGCTATGACAGCGGCCCGCAGGACTGGACCGAGTGGCTGGCCCAGCTGGCGCAGTGGCGCGCCCAGCAGAAGGCTGCTGCAGCGGCTTCCGCAGCGAGCAAGTGAGGGCTACTCCTCGTCCTTGACCTTGTAGGACGAGATCAGCGCCGTCTGGGTGTTCGGTGGCACCGCCTCGTAGTGCGACAGCGCCAGCGTGTAGCGGCCCTGGCCGCTGGTCATCGCATTGAGCCGGGTCTGGTAGCTGGCCAGCTCGGCCAGCGGCGCCAGACCCTGCACCGTGATCACGCCGGGCACGGCCGAGCGCGTGCCGTTGACCTGGCCGCGCCGCGCCGCCAGGTCGCCGGTGATGTCGCCCATCGCCGCCTCGGGCGTGCTGATCTCGACATGGACGATGGGCTCCAGCACCAGCGGCCGGGCCTCGCGCACGGCGGCGATCAAGGCCTTGCGGCCGGCGGTGACGAAGGCGATCTCCTTGCTGTCGACCGAATGGTGCTTGCCGTCGAACACCGTGACGCGCAGATCGACCAGCGGATAGCCGGCGACGACGCCGCTGTCCAGTGCCGAGCGCACGCCCTTCTCGACCGCCGGCATGAACTGGCCCGGTATCGTGCCGCCCTTGACCGCGTCGACGAATTCGAAGCCGGCGCCGCGCGCCAGCGGCTCGATGCGCAAATAGACCTCGCCGAACTGGCCGGCCCCGCCGCTCTGCTTCTTGTGCCGGTAGTGGCCCTCGGCCGGGCTCGAGATGGTCTCGCGGTAGGCGATGCGCGGCGGCTGGGTCAGCACCTCGAACTTGTAGGTCTCGCGCAGCCGTTCCAGCAGCATGCGCAGATGCAGCTCGCCCAGGCCGTAGACCAGGGTCTCGTTGGTCACGCTGGCGTGCTCGACCTTCAGGCAGGGGTCTTCGTCAATCAGGCGGTTCAGGATCTCCCACAGACGCTGCTCGTCGCCATGGCGGGCCGGGCTGATCGCCAGCCCGTGCACCGGCACCGGGAACTCCAGCGGCGCCAGGTGGATGTGCTCGTCCTCGGGCGCGTCATGCAGCACCGCGTCGTAATGCAGCTCCTCGACCTTGGCGATCGCGCAGATATCGCCCGGCAGGGCCTGCTCGATCTCGACATGCTCCTTGCCCTGCAGCAGGAATAGATGGCCGACCCGAAAGGGCTTGCGCGCATGGCCCACGAAGAGCTGGCTGTTCTTCGTCAAGCTGCCCTGGTGCACCCGCAACACCCCCATCTTGCCCAGATAGGGATCGGCATTGATCTTGAACACATGGGCCAGCACATGGGCGCCGGGCTCGGCCAGGGCCTGCAGCGGCAGCGCGTCCGGCCCCTCACCGCGCAGGAACAGCGGCGGATTGCCTTCGGTCGGATTGGGCAGCAGGCGTTCGATCACATCGAGCAGCTCGGCCACGCCGGCACCGGTTCGCGCCGAGGTGAAACAGACCGGGATCAGATGGCCTTCGCGCAGCGCCTGCTCCAGCGGTGCATGCAGCTCGCTGGCGTCGACATCGCCCTCGTTCAGATAGCGATCGACGAAAGCGGCGTCCACCTCGACGACCTGCTCCACCAAGGCGCGGTGGGCCTCGGCCACCGACGAGAAATCGCTGGCCCCGCTGCTGCTGTAGAAGCAGTCCTGCACCCGCGTGCCGCCATCGGCCGGCAGGTTCAGCGGCAGGCATTCGCGGCCGAAGCTCGCGCGCAGCTGCTCCAGCAGCGCCGGCAGCTGCACGCCGGGCGCATCGATGCGGTTGATCACGATCAGGCGGCACAGCCCGCGCTGCGCGGCGGTCTCCATCATGCGCGAGGCCATCAGCTCGATGCCGTTGAGCGCATTGATCACGACGATAGCCGTGTCGGCCGCCTCCAGCGCCGGCAGTGACTGGCCGATGAAGTCTGGCGCGCCGGGCGTGTCGATCACATGGATGCGCAGGCCGCCATGGTTCATGTGCACGACCGAGGCATGCAACGAATGCTGGGCTCGCTTTTCCAGCGGGTCGAAGTCGCTGACCGTGTTGCCGCGCTCCACCGAGCCAACCGCAGTGATCGTGCCAGCCTGATGCAGCAAGGCCTCGATCAGGCTGGTCTTGCCGGCGCCGGCCGGCCCCACCAGGGCCAGGGCGCGGATCTGGGCGATCTGCGCGGAGAGGCCCGGACTGCCCGGGGCTGCAGTCTCTGAGGCCTTGCTGTGGCTGGCGGGCATGGGCGCACTCCTTCGGTCATTGCATACGGATGACGGCTGAAGCGGTGCCGGGTCTTGAGCCCCGGCTTGGACACAGCCTAGGGCAAGCGCGGCTGCGGCACAAGAGGCCTGTTCCCTGGGCGCGCCGCTGCGAGGCTGGCCGCTGTGAAGGCGTAGTCCAGCTCCGGCACACGGCCGCCGACGATGTCGGCAATGGCCGCGCCCGAGCCGCAGCTGTGGGTCCAGCCCAGGGTGCCATGGCCGGTGTTGAGGAAGAGATTGCCGATCTTGCTGCGGCCGATATAGGGCAGATTGGACGGGGTGGCGGGTCGCAGGCCGGTCCAGTACTGCGCGCCCGAGCCGTCGCTCATCTGCGGGAACAGCTCGCGGGTGCGCCGCACGATGGCCTCGCAGCGGGCCAGGTTCAGGCTCGTGTCGTAGCCGTTGAGCTCGGCCGTGCCGGCGATGCGCAGCCGGTCGCCCAGACGCGAGAACACCAGCTTGTACTCGTCATCGGTTAGCGAGACCTGGTAGCTGTGCTCGGGCGCGGTGACCGGCAAGGTGACCGAGTAGCCCTTGGCTGGATAGATGTTCAGATCGACACCCAGCTCGCGCGCCAGGCCGCGGCTGAACGAGCCCAGGCACAGCACATGGGCGTCGGCCTGCAGGCGCTGCACCTCGCCGCGCGCATCGGCCACGATGAGCTGATCGATGCGGTCGCCGCTGCGCTCGAAGCCCAGGATGCGGGTCTCGTAGCGGAACTGCACGCCGGCCGCCGCGCACAGCCGCGCCAGCTCCTGCGTGAACAGGTGCGCGTCACCCGATTCGTCGCTGGGGGTCATGCTGCCGCCGACGATCTTCGAGCGGCACTGCGCCAGCGCCGGCTCGATGGCCACGCACTCGTCCGGGCTCTTCATGTCCAGCTCGCAGCCCTGCTCGCGCATGAGGCGCGCCGGCTCCTGGGCCGCCTCGTACTCGGCCTCGCTGGTGTAGAAATGCAGGATGCCCTGGGTCCGCTGCTCGTAGGCAATGCCGGTGGCGGCGCGCAGCGCCTGCAGCTTGGCGCGGCTGTACAGGCCCAGGCTGACGATGTTGCGGATATTGTGGGCGGTACGGCCCGGTGTGCATTCACGCAGGAACTGCAGGCCCCAGCGCCATTGCGCGGCATCGGCACGCAGGCGGAACAGCAGCGGCGCATCCTCGCGCATCAGCCATTTCAGCACCTTCAGCGGCGCGCCCGGGTTGGCCCAGGGCTCGGCATGCGAGACCGAGATCTGGCCGCCGTTGGCGAAGCTGGTCTCCAGGCCGGCGGCTGGCTGGCGCTCGATGACGGTGACCTCGTGGCCGGCCTGGCGCAGATACCAGGCGGTGGTGATGCCGGTGACGCCGGCGCCGAGAACGATGACTTGCATGCTGAACTCCAGGAGGAGCTGAGCGTCAGACGGACGTGGGTTATGGAGGGAAGAAACCCGGGCATGCGTGCGCCTGACGCGCGCCGCTCCCGCTGTCCCTGATACCTGAGAGATTCAGCGCCCATCACCCGATGCGCGCCTTGCTCCTTCGGTGGCGGTCCCTTGCGGACCGCGCTCTCCAGCATTCGGCTTGTGACGGATCCAGTACGGGGCCTGAGCGAGTATGGGAGCTTGCGCCTTCGGCGGCATGCACGAGGGCATGCTCTCTCCTGAATCCGGGGCCGAGTGTAGGCGGGGCTCTGAGGGGGCGTCAACCCTGCGCGGGCGTGGCGGCCGGCGCCTGCAGTAAGCTGGCGGGCCATCCCCGTGCGGGAGTTCACGATGCCTCTCGAATCCATGTCCAAACTGAGT
>NZ_JAQOWX010000092.1:0-17285 GCF_028462495.1 Paucibacter sp. XJ19-41 | reverse complement strand
CGCCGCGCCCCCCCCGCCGGCGACACCGCCGCCCGCTGCGGCGCCGCAGCTGACGACCCTGCACAGCGGCCTGTCGGCGCCCTGGGGCCTGGCCCTGCTGCCCGATGGCCGCATGCTGGTGACGCAAAAGGCCGGCAGCCTGCTGCTGCTCAGCGCCGATGGCCGCAGCACGCTGGCCACGATTGCCGGCGTGCCGGCGGTCGTCTCGGCCGGCCAGGGCGGCCTGCTCGATGTCGCGCTCGACCCGGACTTCGCGAGCACGCCCTGGGTCTATCTGTCCTATTCCGAGCCGGGCAGCGGCGCCGAAGCGGGTCGCAGCGGCACCGCCGTGGCGCGTGGTCGTCTGGTGGGCAACACCTTGCAGGATGTCGCGGTGATCTTCCGCCAGGCGCCCAAGGTCACGGGGGGTGGCCATTTCGGCTCGCGTCTGGTGTTCTCCAACGACAAGACCCTGTTCGTCACGCTGGGTGATCGCCAGCTCGGCAGCCCCGCGCAAGACCTGGCACAGACCCTGGGCAAGGTGGTGCGCATCCACCGCGACGGCAGCATCCCGGCCGGCAATCCCGCGCTGGGCGCCGGTGCGCGGCCCGGCATCTGGAGCTATGGCCACCGCAACCCGCAGGGCGCGGCCCTGCATCCGAGCAGCGGCGAGCTCTGGCTCAGCGAGCACGGTCCGCAGGGCGGCGACGAGATCAATATCGCCCGTGCCGGCGCCAATTACGGCTGGCCCATCAAGAGCTATGGCTGCAACTATGGCTCGCCGGTCAGCGAGGGCTGCAGGCTCGGCGGTGGCGTCCATGCGCCGGCCTTTATCGAGCCGCTGACTTACTGGGTGCCGACCTCGGTGGCGCCGGCCGGCCTGGTCTTCTACACCGGCGCGATGTTCCCCGAGTGGCGCGGCCAGCTGTTCTCCGGCGCGCTGGCCGGCCAGGCCCTGTGGCGCCTGCAGCTCAGCGGCAACACGGTGGCCGCGCGCGAGGCGATGTTCGCCAGCCTGGGCGAGCGCTTCCGCGATGTGCGCCAGGCGCCGGACGGCGCGCTGCTGCTGCTGACCGACAGCGGCAAGCTGATGCGGCTGGCGCGCTAGTCTTCGCCCCCAAAAACACGGGGGACTCTTTCGCTGGATGAAAGAGTTTGGTGCCGTCGGCAGACTTTCCGACGGTACCGTGCGTCATCACAATGCGGGCCTCTGCCGGCACTGGCCGGCCTTCCACCCCAAGCCCGGATGGCTACGATGATTCACCTCCCTGTCTTTTTCTCTGCCCTGATCTTGGCCACCGGTATTGCCCAGGCCTCCGTCCACCGCCCGCAGCAGCTGTTCCAGTTGAACGATGGGCCGAGCGACAGCCGGGGCGGCGCCACGCTGAACACCCACGGCGGCAGCTTCGCCGATGGCCACTACCACTTCGGCGTCAACCAGGGCCTGTCGCTGCAACTGGCCCAGCCGCTGGCCAGTTACACCATCGATATGCGTTTTGCGCTGGACCAGACCAGCAGCTATGCCCGGCTGCTGGATTTCAAAAGCGGCGCCAGCGACAGGGGCCTGTATGCCTACCAGGATGCGCTGACCTTTTATCGGGCTGGCGCCTCGCTAATGGGCACCACCGCGCTGCAGGCTCAGCAGATGCAGCGCCTGCAGCTCAGCCGCGACGACGCCAGCAAGGAGGTCCGGGCCTATCTGGACGGGGTGCTGCAGTTCAGGTTCCAGGACCTGGCCGGCGATGCGCTGTTCCAGGCCGGGGCCGGCCGCAGCACGCAGGCACGTTTCTTCATCGACGACGGCAGTACCGAGGCCAGCCGCGGCCGGGTCGACTACATTGCGGTCTACGACCGCGCATTGCGGCCGGCCGAGCTCGGCGATATCAGCTCGCCGGTGCCCGAGCCCAAGAGCTATGCCTTGCTGCTGGCCGGTCTGGGTGTGATGGTTTTCGTAGCCCGCCGCAGCCGGGCGCGCTGACAAGGACTTATGGATCAGCTTCGAGCCCTGCGCATCTTTGAACAGGCGGCCCGCCAGGGCAGCTTTGTTGGCGCCGCGCGCGAGCTGGACCTGAGCGCGGTCGCGGTCACCCGTGCGGTGGCCGATCTGGAGGCACATCTGGGCGCGCGGCTGTTCAACCGCAGCACGCGACGCCTGGCGCTGACCGAGGTCGGCGAGAGCTATCTGAACCGGGCCCGCCTGGTGCTCCACGAGCTGGCCCAGGCCGATGCGATGGCGCAGTCCGCCAGCACCACGGCGGTGGGCTGCGTGCGGCTGCGCTGCACACCATCGTTTGCCGCGCGACTGCTGGCGCCTGCCTTGCCGGTCTTTCTGGCCCGCCATCCGGGCCTGACGCTGGAGGTTTCGGGCGACGCACCGGCCGGCAGCGCCGAGGCGGACTGCGATGTCACCATCGTTACGTCCTGGACCGGCGACCTCTCCGGCGACTATGTGGCCCGGCATCTGGCCAGCTCCTACTTCATCTTCTGTGCCGCCCCGGACTATCTGGACCGCCATGGCCTGCCGCAGACCCCCGAGGCGCTGACCGGCCATGCCTTGCTGCTGCACAGCGTGGCCGTGCAGTGGCGCGAGCTGGACCTGCTGCGGCTGCGGCCCCGGCCGGGCGAGGCCGAGCTCTGCACCATCCCCATGCCCAGCGCCCGCCTGGTCACGCACCAACTGGAGCTGCTCTATGCGGCGGCGCTGGCCGGCCAGGGGATCACGGCCATTCCCAGCTTCGTCGCCGCTGAGGCCTTGCGCGACGGCCGTCTGCGGCAGGTGTTGCCGGACTGGAGTGCAGCCCGGCTGGACTTCTACGCCGCCTATCCCTCGCGCCAACACCTGCCGATGCGTACCCGGGTCTTCATCGACTTTCTGCTCGAGACCCTGGGCGGCCACGAGCAGGACCGCTGGCTGCCGCCGGCCTAGCCGGGAGACTGCGTGATGACGATTCGTTCGGGGTGGCTGATTGGCGGGTTGATCGCGGCCGTGCCGCTGGCCCTGGTGCTGGCCTTGCTGGCGTTGCTGTATCTGAAGCAGGAGGCCCTGCTGTTCTTCCCGGAGCGGCTGCCGCCCGGCCATCGCTTCGAGATGGGGGCCGATGTGCATGCGCTGGAGATCGAGCTGGCCGATGGCGCACGCTTGTCGGTGCTGCAGCTGCGTCAGGCCGCGCCCAAGGGCCTGGTCTTTTATTTGCATGGCAATGCCGGCAATCTGCAGAGCTGGTTTTCGAGGGCTGACTTCTATCGCCGCGCCGGCTTTGACCTCGTGATGCCCGACTACCGCGGCTACGGCCTCAGCAGCGGCCGCATCGGCAGCGAGGCTCAGCTGCATGCCGATGTTCGGGCGGTCTGGGAGCGGCTGGCGCCGGCCTACCAAGGCTTGCCCCGCGTCATCGTCGGGCGCTCGCTGGGCACGGCGCTGGCGGCCCGGCTGGCGGCCGAGGTCGGGGCCGAGCAGCTGGTGCTGATCTCGCCCTATCGCCATATGGCGGCCCTGATGGACGAGCACTACCCGCTGCTGCCGCGCTGGCTGCTGCGCTATCCGCTGGATACCGAGGCCGCGCTGGCCGACTATGCCGGGCCGCTGCTGCTGATACACGGCGGGCGCGACACCCTGATCCCTCCGGCCCACAGCCAGGCCCTGCAGCGTGCGCCGCGACCAGCCGACAGTCCGCCGGCCCGGCTGTGGCTGCTGGACGAGGCCGGCCACAACGATTTGCAGGCCTTCGATGCCTACTGGCAGGGCCTGGGCGAGGCGCTCAGTCTGGCGGCAGCGCCCGCTCCAGCAAGGCCTTGATCGGAAGGCCCCGCGTGTCCAGCGCACCATAGGCCCGGCCGCTGCAACCCCACCGTGTCGCGATGAAAGCCTCGGCCACCCAGGCCGGCCCCTGCTGGCGCAGCAGCGCCGCCTGGGCCAGCAGCACCAGGCGCTGGGCCAGCCAGCGGCCCAGGCCTTCCAGCTCGGCGGGTTCGCGCCGCAGCAGTTCCCGCAGCGCCAGCAACTCCTGCCCCAGCCGGGGCTCATCGCCGGCCATCTGCTGCAGCTCATCGAGCAGCTCGAACGCCGACTGTGGCTCGCGCGCGATCGCGCGCAGCAGGTCCAGGCACATCACATTGCCCGAGCCCTCCCAGATCGAGTTGACCGGCGCCTCGCGGTACAACCTTGCCATCGGGCCTTCGTCCACATAGCCGTTGCCACCGAAGACCTCGATGGCCTCGCCGGCGAGCTCGACCGTGCGCTTGCAGACCCAGAACTTGGCGGCCGGCGTCATCAGCCGCTGCCAGCCGCGCTCCTGCTGCTCGAAGGCCTGGGCCAGGCGCAGCATCAGCGCACAGGCGGCCTCACTCTCCAGCGCCAGATCGACCAGCACGCTCTGCATCAGCGGCTGCTCTGCCAGCGCGCGGCCGAAAGCGCGGCGCCGGCGTGTGTAGTGCAGGGCCTGGACCAGGGCCTGGCGCTGGATCGCGGCGCTGCCGATCACGCAGCTGAGCCGCGTCGTCGTGGCCATCTCGATGATGGTCGGGATGCCGCGGCCGGGCTCGCCCAGCAGCAGGCCGTGGGCGTCCTGGAACTCGACCTCGGCGCTGCTATTGCTGCGGTTGCCGAGCTTGTGCTTCAGGCGCTGGATCTGCACCGCATTGCGCGTCCCGTCCGGCCGCCAGCGCGGCACGAAGAAGCAGGACGGCCCGCCCTCGGTCTGGGCCACGACCAGGTGGGCATCGCTCATCGGCGCCGAGTAGAACCATTTGTGGCCGCGCAAGGCATGCTCGGCGCCACGCCCGCCGGCGCCGACCGGTGTGGCCCGGGTGGTGTTGGCGCGCACATCGGAGCCGCCCTGTTTCTCCGTCATGCCCATGCCTATCCACAAGCTGCTCTTCTGGTCCAGTGGCAGGTCGCGCGGATCATGGGCGCGCGACAGCAGGCCCGGGCCCAGCCGGGCATAGAGTGCGGGCTCATTGGCCAGCACCGGAATCGCCGCCTGCGTCATCGTCGCCGGGCACAGCGTGCCGGCCTCGATCTGGCCGTGCAGATAAAAGCCGGCCGCGAAGGCCGCCCAGCGGCCGGCGCGCTCGCTGTCATAGGGCAGGGACACCAGGCCCTGGCCGCGGTACAGGGCCAGCAGCGCATGCCAGCTGGGGTGGAAGTCCACCTGGTCGATGCGGCGGCCGCGCCGGTCGTGGGTCCGCAGCGTCGGACCCTGCTGATTGGCCTGCTCGGCCAGGGCCAAGGTGTCGGCGCTGCCGAGGATGTCGGCATAGCCCTGCAACTGGGGCAGGGCCCAGGCGGCGCCATGTCGCGCCAGCCCCTCGCGCAGCGCGGCGTCGCTGCTCAGCGGGTTGTAGTCGCTGAGCTCGTCAACCTGGTTGCTGATCTCGTGCGTGCTCCACATCGCGGCTCTCCTGCTGCTGATCGTCCAGCAGCTTGTAGTAGAGCGCGGTGGCGGCCAGCTGACCATCGGGGCTGGCCGCATAGCGCGGGATCTCGCCGGCCTTGAGCCAGCCCAGATGGCGGTAGACGGTCTCGGCATGGGAGCCGGCCTCGGTGTCCAGCACCAGCAGGCTGCAGCCGTCCAGCCGGGCGGCCCGTTCCAGCGCCTGCATCAGCACCGTGGCCAGGCCACGGCCGCGCGCGCTGCTGTGCACCATCAGTTTCTGCACTTCGGCGCGGTGGCGGCCATTGGGCTTCTCGCACAGCGCGAGCTGGGCCGTGCCCAGCACTTGCCCGCCCTGGGACAAGAGCCACAGCCTGTGGGTCGGGCCCAGCCTGGCCAGCACCGCCTGCCAGTAGGCGCCGGCCTCGGTCTCGTCCAGCGTGGCCAGAAAGCCCAGCGAGGCGCCCCGCTCTACGGCGTCCAGCAGCAGCGCCGTCAGCGCAGGCAGGGCGCTCGGGTCGCCGCGCGCCACGGTTTGCAGATGCAGTCCTTCGCTCATTGCTTGCCTTGTCCTGGTGTAGTCTTGCGGTTTGAATAGCCAATGACAAAATACTAACCAATGGTTAGCAAAATTGCAAATCCGCATCTGAACCCACCGCCGCGCGCCAGCGGTGCCAAGGGCATGCACCGGGCCTCGGGGGTGGTGTCGCCGGCGCCCGACGCGCTGCAGAAACCGCTGGCCAAGCCGCAGCCGCGCCAGCGCGTCAAGACGCCCAAGCCCGAGGGGCCGCTGAAGAAGGCGACGGCCTCGGCCCTGCGCCGGGCCGCGCACAAGGAGGCGCTGGAGCAGGGCATCGTCGACGCGGCGCGGGCGCTGTTTGTCGCGCGGGGCCAGGAGGCCGTGACCCTGCGCGAGGTCGCGGCCGCGGTCGGCTATTCCCATGCCACGCTCTACAGCTTCTTCGCCGACAAGGCGGCGCTGCTGGCGCGGCTGGGGACCGAGGGCCGCGAAGGCCTGCGGGCGGCGCTGGAGGGCCAGCTTAGCGGCCCCGGCGATGCGCGCGCCGCGCTGCGCCGCATGGCCGCCGCCTATCTGCGCTGGGCCGTGGCCCATCCGCACCACTACCGGCTGCTGACCCTGGACCCGCTGCCGGCCGAGGCCGACGGCGAACCCGACGCCTATGCGCTGCTGCGCGATCTGTTGGCCCGGCTGCCGGGCGGCGATGCGGACCTGCGTACCCAGACGGTCTGGGCCGCGCTGCATGGCGCGGCCCTGCTGGAGATCGCGCTGGTGCCCGGCTCGGGCAAGACCTGGCCCTGGCGCGATCTGCAGGCCCGCATCACGGCCGTCGCCGAGCTGGTGGCGACCGCCTGAGAGTCTGAGAACTTTTCTACTGCGCCGCCGCCATGCGTCGTTGGGCGGTGCTCGGAATCCTCACGTACCCAGGTACGTTGCGGTTCCTGCGCTCCGTCCGCCTAGCCTGGCAACGGCTCGCTACGAAAATTTCTCAGACTGTGCGCCGGCCTTACCAGCGTGGCCGCGCCCGGTCGGGCCGGCTGTAGTCGCAGACGCCGTCGGGGAAGGTGCTCCTCAGCGCCGCGGCCGCCGCCGCATCCGGCACCCAGGGCCAGTAAGTGCCGTCGCGCAGCGCCCGTTCGACGGACTTCAGCGCGCATTGGTAGATGCCGCCCTCCAGCGGTGCGCCGGCCATGGTGCGCGAGGTGCCGTAGAGCGGGAAGCGCTGGGTGCAGGGGCCGGCGGGCTTGTGGTCGAGAATGCCGTTCCAGGCATCGTCGCCGGCATAGATCAGCCGGCCCTGCAGATCGAAGCAGCTGTCCACCGCACGCGCCGGCCGGTTCTGGGCCAGGCTCTTTCTTGGATTGGCGCGGATATTGGCCATCCACTCATCCATCACCGCGACCGCCTCCAGCGTCTGGCTGGCCTTGGGCTGACCGGGCATCGTGTCGGTGAACCAGATCACCAGATGGCGGCTGTGACCCATCTCCTCGCGCATGCGCTGGCGCACCGCGAAGGACTGGTGGGCGTTGTGCATGTCCAACTCGCGCTCCAGGTACTGGCGGTGGTCGATGGTCGGGATCTCCAGCCGGCCGCCGAACACCATGCCCGAGCTGTAGGCCGCGCGCTGGGCCCGGCGGTCGCCGCGGGTGCGCGGCGCCGGCTGGTCCGGGGCCGGGGCGAGGTTCATATTGCGCCGGCTCCAGGGGTCGAAATTGGCCGGATCGAAAGCGCCCAGAAAGGGGAAGCCCTCCTGCACCATCTCGCTGGGATGCTTCCAGCCGCCGATCTTGCGGTTCAGATCGAGGAACTCGGCCGGCGTGATCTGGCCCTCCTTCAGCGCGCGCAAGCCGTACTGCACGCCGACATTGTCCCAGGTGGGCCGCGCCGCGCCGCTGGCATCGGCGCCGTAGATCGTGCGCAGATCGTCGTAATGGGTCCAGCGTATCGCCGCGATATCGCTCTGCGGCTCGTAGAACTGCTGGTTCGGCACCTGGCCGTAATGCGGGTTCATCGTCAGCGGCGACAGCCCGCGCCAGGACTTCACGCACTCGGTCGAGCCCAGCGCGGTGCTGTAGCCCAGGCCCGCCTTGAGGCCGGCCAGCGGGTCGGCCACCGACTCCTCGGCGTTGAAGCCGACCAGCCATGTGCGGTTTTTCGCGACCCGCCATTTCGGGTTGGCGCGGTCGGTCGCGTCCATATAGTGCTCCAGCAGCTCGCAGTCGCCGACGTGGATGGTCTGGGTCACCATGTCCGGATAGCTCTGCACCGGCAGCGCCGCGTCGAGGATGCCGGGCTGGTTCTGCTGCAGGATGTATTGCTGGATCGCGCCGCCCGAGCCGCCCAGCCCGTAGGTGTAGAGCGGCCGGCCGTAGCGCTCGATGAAGCGCTCCTTGGTCATCAGCGCGGTCTCGGCGGCGAGCTGCAGGTTGTAGTGGGTGCCGGTGTTGTTGCCGCTGGAGTGCACGATGGCCGTGCCGCTGCGCAGGATGTCGGCATTCATCGCACCGCCATGCAGCGTGCCCTGGCTGTGGCCGATCGCGACGCCACCCTGGAACCAGTATTGCAGCCGGCCGTTCCACAGGCCCAGGTCCGGCGCGGCCGGGTCCTCGCCGCGCGGCGCCAGCATCGCGAAGCTGTAGAGAAAGCGGTTGATCGTGCCGCGCTCCTGGCGCACGACGAAGTCCACGACGCGGCCGTCGGCCAGCGTGGTGCTGGCGATGTCGGCCGGCCGACTGCCGTCGGTCGGCAGCGGCTTCCATTGATTGCCGGTGCTGCGGTACCAATAGGTGACGAAGGTCGCGATGCTGCAGTCGCGGCTATAGCCCTGCAGATTGCCCAGGCCGTCCTTGACCGGGTTGCCCGGCGGCACGGTCGCGTCCACCAGGGCCGGCTTGCCGACCGCGCCCTGCTGGCTGGTGCAGACAAAGGGCTGCTGCTGCGGGCCTGAGAACAGCGGGCCGGTGATCGGGTGGTTGTTCAGGCTCAGGCTGTCCAGCACCGCGCCGCTGCGGTGGCGCAAGAGCAGGCGGTTGCGGCCCTCGACCAGGCCGCTGATGACCGCTTCGAGCCGATCGCCGCGCTGCTGCCAGACCGGCTGGATGCGGCTGTCATTGAGCCACAGCACGAGCTTGTCGCGCAGGCCCGGCGCGGCGTGCAGCGCGATGCGGGCGTCGCCGCCGCTGACCCATTCGGCCGGGCCTGACAGCAGCTCCAGCGCGGTGCGCGCCCCGCGATCACCGTGATGATCACCATGGGCGAGGCTGCACAGGGGCAGCATGACAAAAGGGATCGCAGCGGCGACCCTGAGGGTTCCGAGTTTCATGGCTGGCGTCTCCTTGGGCCCGTGACGGGCCTTGTTGGTTTTGCGTCGGCCATGAAGCCGGTAGGCGGCTACGAGGCCGCCCCGACGATAGACCCGTCGCGGCGGTCCTGTCGTCCCCCTAGGTTCAGCGCGGCATCTGCAGGCGCTTGTAGTAGCGCGCGGTGCTGTGCAGCCGGCCTTCGGCGCAGCTGTCGTAGTCGGGGATCTCGCCGACCCGCTGCCAGCCGAGGTGGGCATAGACGGCCTCGGCCTGGCTGGCGGCCGGGGTGTCGAGCACCAAAAGCGTGCGGCCTTGCTGCAAGGCGGCACATTCGACGCTGGTCATCAGCTGGCTGGCGATGCCGCGGCCGCGCGACTGGCTGTGCACCATCAGGCCCTGCACCTCGCCGCGGTGGTGGGCATTGGCCTGCGGGCACAGCGACAGCTGGGCAGCGCCCTGCAGCTGGGCGGGCCGGTCGGCCTGGCCCTCGCAGGCGATCCACAGGCTGTGGTGCTGGCCCAGCTTGGCGAACACGCCGTGCCAGTAGTCCAGCGCCGCATAGCGCGACATCGGCGCCAGAAAGCCCAGCGAGGCGCCGTGATGCACGCTGTCGGTCAGCAGATCGCACAGCGCCGGCAGCCATTGCAGATCGCGCGATGTCAGGCGCCGCACCGCCGGCAGGCTGGGTTCGTAGCGGGTCTGGCGCTGCGTGCTGAGCTCATACAGCTCGGCCTGGAAACCCAGGTCGCGGGCGACGGGTGAGACGGACTTGGCTTGGCGGAGGAACATGGCGGATGGTGGACTGCTGATCGGGCCGGGAACCCACCGCTTCTTCTGGAGGCGGCGGGGCCTGGTATTCCCTTATGCAAGCGGCGTGCCAGCCGGCAGCGACCGGGCGTGAGCCGCCCTAATCGGCGGCCACGAATTCCAGCGGTCCGCTGGCGCTCAGCCGGTACTGGCCGCGTCCGCTGCGCTCGATGCGCAGGCCGAAGTCGCGCTCGGCCAGCCGGCGCTCCAGCAGCAGCAGGCGCACGCCGAGGTTGTCCTGCACCTCGGGCAGACGCAGATCGTCGCCGGCCAGGCGCAGTTCGCGGGTGCTGAAGCCGGCGCGGCCGCTGGCGATCTGGTCGCGCACCAGCTTGGCGATGATGGCGCCCGCCACGCCCTTGATCAGGTACTGGTCGTTGACGAAGACGCTGTGGTCGCGCGGGTAGTGGCGGATGCGCAGCGCCGCACCACTGGCCGGCGTGCGCTCGGTGGGCGGCGCCGGCGCATCGATCAGCTCGGCCTTGTGCAGCGCGGCCAGGCCCTGCGCCAGCTGCGCGCCGATGGCGGTCAGCGCGTCCTCGTCGTCGTAGCTGAAGAACTGGTCGTTCTCGCTCTCCACCAGCAAGGCGCCGACACTGCGGCCGCGCGCGCGCAAGGGCACGGCGAGCTGGCTGCGCGGTGCGGCCAGGCCCGGAAGCGGGATGGTGTCGGCCATGGCGGCCTGCAGGCCGAGCTGCTCGGCCTTGGCGCGCCAGCTCATGCCATAGCTGTACATCTGGCTCATGTGGCCGATGCGGATGGGCACGTTCTCGCGCAGCGCGACCCCCGCCAGGCCGGCCTCGGCCAGCGGCAGTTCGGCGCCGCTGCCGGCCTGCTCGTAGCCGATGCTGGCCAGCGTGAACAGGCCCTGGCCGTGTTCGTCGAGCAGCCAGAGGATGGCGTGGCTGATGCAGAGGTCCTGCTGCAGACCCTGGGTGAAGGCGTTCAGCAGGCTGCGCAGATCGGCAGCCTCCGCGAGCTGCTCGCTCAGGCGGCGCACGCCCGCCGCGAGATCGCAGCGCGGCGCCATCCCGGGCAGCGGGCGCACCGGATCAAGCTTGCGCAGCGACTCGACGCGGTAGAGGTCGGCGCCGCGCAGATGGAAAACCTTCTCCATGCCGGTCTGCGCGGCGATGCCGGCAAGCTTGGCGCGCAGGCGCTCGTACACCGGGCCCTCGGTATCGGTGCGCAGATAGCGCAGCTGCAGCAGCACCGAGACACCGGAGATCGGATCCTCGACGCTCAGCGCGACACGGCCGGTGGCCAGGATGTTGGCGCGGGCACGGTTGAGGAACTGGTAGGTCAGCGCGACATGCTCGTCGTCGATGTACTCGGCATGCGACAGATAGTTGACATGCGGCATGCCGTCGGCGCCCACCGAGCACATCGCCGGCGGGATCACGCCTTCGAGCAGGCGGCGCACATCGCGCAGCTTGAGGGCTCGGCGCTCGGTCTGTGGGCTTGTGCTCATGGCAGCAGGTCGATGACCTGGCCCGCACCGGGGCCGGGGGTCTGGTCCCAGGCGCCCATCGGCGTGAAGCGCACGCAGCTGAGCTTGTCCAGCGACAGATCACCGAGCGTGGCGTGGATCAGGCGGCGGTCGGCGCCGAAGGCCTCGATCTGCTGCAGCCAGGTTTCGAAGTAGGCGGCGAACACCGGGCCGTGCTCATCGCGCGGCGGCAGCACCTCGGCATCGGCGCCTTTGACATGCAGCACGCGGTAATTGCTCGGCAGGCCGGCGGACACAGCGACGCGGCGGCTGGCGCTGATGGCGGCCAGCAGTTCCGCAGTTTGCTGGCTGAGCGCCAGCAGCTCGATACGGCCATCGGCCAGGACCCGGGCGGCGTGGGCGAACGCCAGCTCGGGCTGACCTTGCGGCGTGACGCTGCCGACGCGCAGCGTCGGCCCCAGACTGAAGTGGTCGATCCAGTGGGCGGGAAGGCGGTGCATGGCGGCTTGGCGGTGAGGCAGCGGATCTTAGATCAAGGGCCGTTGGCAGCTTAGCAAACACTTAACAAGCGCTTAAGCGATAACTAGCAGCGCCGGGCGTGCGCGGCGCCCACAGTAGAGCCCATGCCGGCAATTCGCCGGCCTCACCCCCGGACTCGCCATCGACCGGAGCCTCCCAGGCTCCGCCGGGGCGAAGCCTTGCCTGCTGGAGATCGAATGAGACCCTGTCCCACCCTGATGAACGGCCTGCTCGCCGCCACCTTGCTGCTCGCCGGTGTCGTGCGGGCCGAACCGAACTGCTGGGCGGCCAACGTCGTCGAGCCGATCAGCGCCGAGGACCGGCCGATCCACCATCCCGCCTACAAGCCAATGAATGCGGCGATGGATGTCGTCGAGGCGATGGTCCGACCCAACCCTGGCCTGCTCGCCTTGCCTGAGGTGCGGCTGCGCCTGAAGCGCGCGGTGCTGGGCGCGATCGACGCCCAACGCATGCCGCACGAGGCGGTCATCCATGCCCAGGGCTTCGGACCCAAGGCCTGGGGGCGCGGCCCTTGTGAGGTGATCCCGCAGGCCGAGCGCCTGGGGCCGCGCGCCGGCATCTCGGTCTTCATCAATGCGCCCACCGCGACGATGAACCGCTGGGAGCATGATGAGCAGCTCGTCACATACCTGGAAGGCGAGCTCACGCCCTCGTTCCAGGGCTGGCCGACCTATCGCGAGTGCGCAGTGATCAGCAAGGAGCGCCGCTTGCCCTGGATTCCAGTGACGGTAGGCGAGATGCTGGCCTACTTCGAGCGCGACCAGCAGCGCAAGCTGGCTGATTGGGATCGTAGCCACGAGCGCACATTGCAGCCCTTCGACCTGGCCGCCGCCGAACGCGAGGCGGCCCGCATCAGCGGGCAGAACGCTCAGGCCGCCGAGCTGATGCTCAAGGTGGCGCGGCAGCGCAAGCAAGCTGAGGCCAGCCACCACGGACAGCTACGCGCGCTGCGGCAACGGCAGGTCGATGAGCTCGAGCAGTTGCGTGCGACGCGCGGGGCGATGAGCGCCGCCGAGTTGGCGCAGCCCTATTACCTCGGCACTGGCCGGCACCGCCTGCCGACAGCGGCGGAAGCCGCGCGACCGCCCAAGCGCATCGTCAAGCTCGACCCCAGCTTCCCCTGGGACGGCAAGAACCGCAGCCGCATCCAGCTGATCACCGTATGCGCCCCCCAGCTGGAACGCAGCCCCGGCTACCACCCACCGATGCGCGACGCTGTCGCCGCGCTCGACTTCGCAAGTCTGGCCGCGCTCCTCAACTGAAAGCCGGCGCGCTTGCTGGCAGATCACCGGACTGGAATGAGCTTTCCATTTTCCCCACTTTTTGATGAGACCTTGATATGAAGACCAAGACCTTGATTGCCGGCCTGCTGGCCCTCACCGCTGCACTCCCGGCGCTGGCCGTGGACGTTGTGGAGCTGGCGGCCCCGCCCTTCAACGGCAACTTCGGCGCCTATGTCGGCGCCTCCTCCGGCGGCTGGCGCGGTGGCAGCGGGCATTTCAGTGCCAGCGTCGCCAGCCTGCCGAACCGCTACTCGCAGAACTGGGCGGCGGCCTCGCTGGCCGACGGCAAGCTGCATGCATCGGCCACCGCCACGCGCATGTCCTGCGGGCCGCGCGGCTGCCACACAAAGACCGGCGGCACCGCGACCGCGATCTACTGGGACACCATCAGCTTCGTCAACGGGCAGAACATCGGCCTAGCCGATATCGAGCTGAGCGTCGACGGCATCATGAGCGAGCAGGGCAGCCAGGCCAGCGTGCGCTGGTACATCGGCAACAAACCCGGTGGTTTCTGGAGCGATGTGGGCCGCTACGCCGAGACCCACAGCCTGAGCAACGGCACCACGGTGATCGACGACGGCCTCGTGCTGCCGCTGGGCAACTCGACCTTCTTTGTCTACGCCGAGCTGACGGTGTCGGCCTTGGCGGTCGGCAACTGGGAGGGCGGTGGCTGGGACGCGGTGGCCGACTTCGGCAACACCCTGCACTTCAACTGGACCCTGCCCGAGGGCGTCAGCTACAGCTCGGCCTCGGGACAGTTCATGACAGCAGTGCCTGAGCCGGCGGCCTGGCTGCTGATGAGCGGCGGGCTCGCGGGTCTGCTGCTGCGCCGCCGCGCCTGTCAGCCCTCCAGCCCCGGCTCGGCCAGCAGCCGCCCGCGCCCGGCGCGCTTGGCCTCGTAGAGTGCGGCGTCGGCGCGGCGCATCAGGTCGGCGATATTGCGGTCGCCATGGCGCAGCCGGGCCCAGCCGGCGCTGAAGTCGAGCGCGAAGCCAAGCTCCTTGGGCGCCATCAGGGCCAGCGCGTCGCGCATGCGCTTGTCCAGCGCCTGCGGGCCCTGGGCGTCGCAGCGCGCCATCAGCACCGCGAATTCCTCGCCGCCGACCCGGCCGACCAGATCGCCGAGCCGCTGCTGCTCGCGCAGGCAGCGGGCGAACAGCTGCAACGCCTTGTCGCCGACCTCGTGGCCATGGCTGTCGTTGACGGCCTTGAAGAAGTCGATGTCCAGCATCATCAGCGCCAGCGGCTCCTGGTAGCGCCGCGCCATCGAGATCATGTCGACCGCGCGGGCGCTGAAGGCGCGGCGGTTGTTCAGGCCGGTCAGCACATCGGTCTGGGCCAGGCGCAGAAAGGCGCCCTCGGTCTCGCCGCGCCAGGCCACCAGCACGGCCGCCAGGCTCAGCGTCACCGCGACATTGCTGAGCACGGCGGCCAGCACATTGACCGGGTGCGGGGTGTAGAAGTCGGGGTAGCTGGCGGTCGCGAACACCGCCAGCCAGGCACGCCACAGGGTCAGCAGCGCCAGCAGCAGCAGGCAGCCCAGCAGCAGGCCGCGCCAGCGCCGGCTCGGCCGCGCCAGTTCGGGCTCCAGCGCCTTGGGCGGCTGGGCCAGCGTGACGCAGATCATCAAGAGCTGCAGCACGAAGACCAGATTGGACAGGCCGACCCGCCAGACATAGCTGTCGAAGCTCAGCAGATAGAGCAGGGCCACCGCCGGCGGCAGCGCCAGCATCAGGCGCCGGCCGCGGCGCCGGCCCAGCCAGTCGTTCATCGCCAGCCACAAGGCGCTCAACGAGGCGCTGATCAGGCCCATCGCCAGCGTGCCCAGCGCCCGGTCCCACAGCACCGAGGCCAGCAGCAGGGCCAGCCAGCCGGCGCCCTGCAAGCCCATGCCGACCTGGGCATGGCGGGCGCCGGGGCTGGCCTTGCGCCAGCCCATCAGCACCGGCAGCACCAGGGCCAGGGCCAGGGCCTGGATCACGAGCAGACTGAAAAGCGTGGCGATATCGAAGTGCATGGCGGTCTGAATGAGCAGGCCTGTGGCCCGTGCATTGTGGTGGCATTTCGGGCCGCGCACCAATCTGTCGCGTGCCGTGCGCAATCTGGCGCGCCCGGGCTTGGCTTGATGCGCGGCAAATGCGACCATCGCTCGTCGGGCAGTGCAGGGAGCCAAAAAAATGCCTATGAGCCAGCGGCCGCTCGTCCTGATCGTGGACGACAACGCCGAGAACTTGACCGTGCTGGGTGAACTGCTGCAGCCGCTCTACCAGGTGCGGGCGGCCAACTCGGGCGAGCGGGCGCTGCAGCTGATGCGGCTGGAGCCGCTGCCCAGCCTGATCCTGCTGGATGTGATGATGCCGGGCCTGGACGGCTATGCGGTGCTGGAGCGGCTGCGCGCCGTGCCGCGCAGCCGCAGCGTGCCGGTGATCTTCGTCACCGCGATGGGGGCCACCGAGGACGAGGAGCGCGGCCTGCTGCACGGCGCGGTGGACTACATCACCAAGCCGATACGGCCGCCGGTGCTGCTGGCCCGGGTCGCCGCCCATGTGGAGCTGAGCCGCGCGCGCGAACGCCTGGCCGACCAGAACCATGACCTGGAACTCGAGATCGAGCGCCGCATGGCCGAGAACCAGCGCCTGCGCGATATCGGCATCCATGCGCTGGCCCGCCTGGCCGAGACCCGCGACAACGAGACCGGCAACCATCTGCGCCGCACCCGCGAATATGTGCGCCAGCTGGGCACCCAGCTGATCGGCAAAGCGCGGTTCGCGAGGCGCCTGGATGCCAAGACGGTGGACCTGATGGCACGCTCGGCACCCTTGCACGATATCGGCAAGGTCGGCATCCCGGACCGTATTCTCTGCAAGCCCGGCAAGCTCGATGCCGACGAATGGCTGATCATGAAGACCCATGCCGCCCTCGGTGCCGAGGCGATCGAGCTGGCCGAGCGCGACGCCGGGCCGGGCGGCGGTGCTGTCGACTTCCTGCACTATGCCAAGGACATCGCACGCAGCCATCACGAGCGCTGGGACGGCGGCGGCTACCCGCAGGGTCTGGTGGGCGAGGCGATCCCGCTGGCGGCGCGGCTGATGGCGCTGGCCGATGTGTTCGACGCGCTGATCAGCCCGCGCGTCTACAAAAAAGCCTGGAGCTACGAGGCGGCAAGGGCCTATATCGTCGAGCAGCGCGGCAGCCATTTCGATCCGGATGTGGTCGATGCCTTTGTCGCCAGCTTCGACGAGTTCTGCGCAATCGCACGGCGCCTGGCCGATCCCGGGCACGAACCCTCGGCCGCTGCGGTCGCCGAGCGCTAGATGCCAGGCGTCCCGACCCTGACCGTGCCGGCGCGTCATGCGCAATACCTGACCCTGCTGGCGACCGTGCTGGGCCTGCTGCTGCTAGGCCTGCTGGCGCTTGACTACTCGCGGCGCCAGCAGCGCGCGCAGGAGGCGGCGCGGCTGGACACCATTGCCGAGCTGCGCGCCAGCCAGGTGCGGGCCTGGCTCGAGACGCAGCTGCGCGCCGCCAGCTTTGTCGCCGAGCATGGCCAGCTGGGCGAGTGGTACCAGGCCTGGACCGAGCGTGCCGACACTGGCGCGCAGCAGCGCCTGATGCAGGAGCTGACGCGCTTTGCCGGTGCCATGCAGATGCGCCGGGTGCTGCTGCTCGACGCGCAGGCCCGCATCGTCGCGGGTGAAAAGCCCGGGCCCGACCGGCCGCCGCCCGAGCTGCACGCCGCCGTGCGGCAGGCGCTGGCCAGCGGCAAGATCGCGCGCACCGACATCTACGTGGTCGAGTCGGCCGCGCTGCCGGAGCGGCTGGACATTGTCGTGCCGCTGCGTGCACGCGCCGGCGCGGCGCTGCCTGCCGCCGTGGTGCTGCGCATCAGCCCCTGGGACCAGCTCTACCCGCTGCTCGCGGCCTGGCCGCTGCCCAGCCAGAGCGGCGAGTCGGTGCTGTGGCAGCGCGTCGGCGACGAGGCGCTGGCGCTCAGCGAGCTGCGCCAGCGGCCCGGCTCGGCCGGCCGGTTGC
>NZ_JAQOWX010000091.1:0-22918 GCF_028462495.1 Paucibacter sp. XJ19-41 | reverse complement strand
TGATGGACTGGCCTTTGTAGAGCACGTCGCCGTCGGCCACCGGCTGGATGCCGGTGACGGCCTTGAGCGTGGTGGTCTTGCCCGCGCCGTTGGCGCCGATCAGGCTGACGAGTTCGCCCTTCTTGACTTCGAAGTCCACGCCCTTGACGGCCTGGATGCCGCCGTAGGCCACCTTCAGCTTCGTGACCTTGAGCAGGGTTTGTGTGTCTGACATCTTGTGGTTTCCTGTTCAGTGGGCCGCGTGGCCGGCGCCCAGATAGGCTTCGATCACCTTCTCGTTGCGCTGCACGTCATAGGGCGTGCCTTCGGCAATCTGCTTGCCGTAGTCCAGCACCGTGACGCGGTCGCACAAGCCCATCACCAGCTTGACGTCGTGTTCGATCAAGAGGATGGTGCGGCCGTCCTTGCGGATGCGGTCGATCAGCTCTCTGAGCACCACCTTCTCGGTGGCGTTCATGCCTGCGGCCGGCTCGTCCAGCGCGATCAGCTTGGGGTCGGTGGCCAGGGCGCGCGCGATCTCCAGGCGGCGCTGGTCGCCGTAGCTCAGCGTGCGCGCCTTGAACTCGGCGTACTTGCCGATGCCCACATAGTCCAGCAGCTCCTGCGCGCGCTGCGCGATGGCGGCTTCCTCGGCCTTGAAGCCGGGGGTGCGGAAGATCGCGCCCATCAGGCCCGAGCCGGTGCGGATGTGGCGGCCCACCATCACGTTCTCCAGCGCCGTCATGTCGGCGAACAGCCGGATGTTCTGGAAGGTGCGTGCGATGCCGGCCTTGGCCACCTGGTGCACGGCTTGCGGCGTGTAGGGCTCGCCGCCGAGCATGAAGCTGCCGCCGTCGGGGGTGTAGAGCCCGGTGATGACGTTGAAGAAGGTGGTCTTGCCCGCGCCGTTGGGGCCGATCAGGCCGTAGACCTGGCCCTTCTTGATCTCGATGCCCACCTCGGAGAGGGCTTGCAGCCCGCCGAAGCGCTTGGAGACGCCTTTGACGCTCAGTACGGTGTCAGTCATGGGGGTCTGTCCTTCTCGCTCTTACTTCTTGTCGGTGGGCGCGGCCTTGCCGTGCTCGGGCGAGGGCCACAGGCCGCGCGGGCGCAGCAGCATCACGCTGATCATGGCCAGCGCCACCAGGAGCTGGCGCAGGATGGAGGCGTCCAGCCGCCCGCCCGTCATCTCCTGCAGCGGGCCGGCCACATAGCGCAGCACCTCGGGCAGCATGGCCAGCAGCAAGGCCCCCAGGATCACGCCGGGGATGTGGCCGATGCCGCCCAGCACCACCATCGCCACGATCATCACCGACTCCTGCAGGCTGAAGGACTCGGGGCTCACAAAGCCCTGGAAGGCGCCGAACATCGAGCCGGCCACGCCGCCGAAGGTCGCGCCCATGCCGAAGGCCAAGAGCTTCAGGTTGCGGGTGTTGATGCCCATGGCCTTGGCGGCGATCTCGTCTTCACGGATGGCCATCCAGGCCCGCCCGATGCGCGAGTTCTCCAGCCGGTAGCAGATCACCACCGAGGCCACCACCAGGGCCAGGAACAGGTAGTAGTACAGCGTCACCGAGGGCAGCACGAAGCCGAAGACCTCGGTGGGCCGTCCCAGGTCCAGCCCGAAGATGTGGATCGAGTCGATCTGGCCAATGCCGCGCGGGCCGTTGGTGATGTTGGCCGGGTGCTCCAGATTGTTCAGGAACACGCGGATGATCTCGCCAAAGCCCAGCGTCACGATGGCCAGGTAGTCGCCGCGCAGCTTCAAGGTCGGCGCCCCCAGCATCACGCCGAAGAAACCGGCCAGCCCTGCGCCCAGCGGGATCACGATCCACAGCGGCGAGTGCAGCCCGTCGGGGAACATGGCCCGGAAGGCTTCGAAGTTCTCGCTCAGGTGCGGACTCGCCAGCAGCGCGAACATATCGGCGCCCACCGCGTAGAAGGCCACATAGCCCAGGTCCAGCAGACCGGCATAGCCCACCACGATGTTCAGGCCCAGCGCCAGCAGCACGTACAGCAGCGCCAGGTCGAGGATGCGCACCGGCCCGTTGCCGAACTGCTGGGCCACCAGCGGCAGCACCAGCAAGGCCAAGGCCGCCGCCAGGAAGACGATGAGTTTGTTCTTTTGCATGTTTATTCTCCTTGGCCCGCTCAGGCTCGATCCGCCACGCGCTCGCCCAGCAGGCCCGAGGGTCGCAGGGTCAGCACCAGGATCAGCGCCACGAAGGCGAAGATGTCGGCGTAGTGGCTGCCCAGCACGCCGCCGGTCAGCTCACCCAGATAGCCCGCCCCGATGGCCTCGATCAGGCCCAAGAGCACACCGCCCACCATGGCGCCTGCCAGGTTGCCGATGCCGCCCAGCACCGCCGCCGTGAAGGCCTTCAGCCCGGGCATGAAGCCCATGGTGTGCTGCACCGTGCCGTAGTTGGCCGCCCACATCAGGCCGGCCACCGCCGCCAGCGCCGCACCGATCACGAAGGTGGCCGAGATGATGAAGTCCGGCTTCACCCCCATCAGCCCCGCCACGCGCGGATTCTCGGCGGTGGCCCGCATCGCGCGGCCCAGCTTGGTGTGATTGACCAGCCACAGCAGCGCCGCCAGGATCATCACCGTGCTGCCCAGAATCAGGCACTGCGTCACCGTGATCACCGGCCCGCCCAGATCAAACGGCGTGGTCGGCAGCAGCAGCGGGAAGGGCTTGGGGTTGGGCTTCCAGATGATCATCGCCAGCGTCTGCAGCAGCAGGCTCACGCCCATGGCAGTGATCAGCGGTGCCAGCCGCGGCGCATTGCGCAGCGGCCGGTACGCGATCTTCTCGATCACGAAGTTCAGCGTCGTGCACACGATCACCGCGCAGATCAGCGCCACCAGCATCAGCGCCCAGCCCGGCAGGCCGCTGTCGACCAAAAAGGTCACCACCGTCCAGCTCACCAGCGCCCCCACCATCAACACCTCGCCGTGCGCGAAATTGATCAGGTTGATGATCCCGTACACCATCGTGTAGCCCAAGGCCACCAGCGCATACATGCTTCCGAGCACCAGCCCGTTGATGATTTGCTGGATAAAGGTTTCCATCGCGACTTCTCCGGTTCGGCGGTCCGGCCCCCAAGGGGCCGAAGACCGCGATTCATTGTGCGAAGACCTGAGCAACAAAAAGGCCCGCCGCAATCGTCGGCGGGCCCAGATGGCCATCGGTCCTGCAGGCTGGCGCGATTGTAGAAGTGCGTGAATCGCCCGATTCGCTGGGGAATACCCGCTGGCGGGATTCTCAAAAATTGCCTGTTTTTGGTGTATACATGAAATAAATCAAGTATCCACAAAGTGACTCACTCCTTGCCGGCCTCCTCATCGAGCCGGCGCAGATGCGCCAGCTTGTCGGCGATCTTGGACTCCAGCCCGCGCGGCACCGGCCGGTACCAGCCGGGCTCGGCCATGCCCTCGGGCAGATAGCTCTCGCCGGCCGCATAGGCCTCGGGCTCGTCATGGGCGTAGCGGTAGGCCTTGCCATGGCCCAGCTCCTTCATCAGCCGTGTCGGCGCATTGCGCAGATGGGGCGGCACCGCGCGCGACTTGTCGCTCTTGATGAAAGCGCGGGCCTCGTTATAGGCCATATAGCCGGCATTGCTCTTGGGCGCGATGGCCAGGTAGATCGCTGCCTGGGCCAGAGCCAGCTCGCCCTCGGGCGAGCCCAGGCGCTCCAAGGTGCTGGCGGCGTCGTTGGCCAGCTGCATGGCGCGCGGGTCGGCCAGGCCGATGTCCTCCCAGGCCATGCGCACCAGGCGGCGCGCCAGGTATTTGGCGTCGGCGCCGCCGTCCAGCATGCGGCACAGCCAGTAGAGCGCGGCATCGGGATTGGAGCCGCGCACCGATTTGTGCAGCGCCGAGATCTGGTCGTAGAAGTTGTCGCCGCCCTTGTCGAAGCGCCGCGCATTGAGGGTCAGGGCTTGCTGCAGGAATTCGGCATCGACCAGGCTGACGCCGGCCACCCGGGCCGCCGTGTCGGTCTGCTCCAGCAGATTCAGCAGGCGGCGCGCATCGCCGTCGGCATAGCCGACCAGGGTGTTGATCGCCGCCTCGTCCAGGCGCAGCTCGGTCAACACGAGCTCTTGCGCCCGCTGCACCAGCAGGCCCAGCTCCGCGTCGCTGAGGGCCTGCAGCACATAGACCTGGGCGCGCGACAGCAGGGCCGAGTTGACCTCGAACGAAGGGTTCTCGGTGGTGGCGCCGACAAAGGTCACCAGGCCCGACTCGACAAAGGGCAGCAGCCCGTCCTGCTGGCTCTTGTTGAAGCGGTGTATCTCATCGACGAACAGAATCGTCTTCTTGCCCAGCGCCTGGTTGTGCTCGGCCTGCTCCATCGACGCGCGGATCTCCTTGACCCCGGAGAACACCGCCGACAGCGCGATGAATTTGTAGCCGAAGGCCTCGGCCGTCAGCCGCGCCAGCGTCGTCTTGCCGACGCCTGGCGGGCCCCACAGAATCATCGAATGCGGCTTGCCCGACTCGAAGGCCAGGCGCAGCGGCCGGCCCGGCCCGATCAGATGGGACTGGCCGATCACCTCATCCAGGCTGGCCGGGCGCAGGCGCTCGGCCAGCGGCTGATGGCTGGCGGGCGCTGAGGCCGGCGCGGCGCCGGGCTGCGGCGCCATCTCGGGAAACAGGGACTCGTTGGCATTCGACATGCCGGCGATTGTCTCAGTGCGGCGGCTTGGCCGCGCTGCCCATTGCGGCCAGCACTCGCTCGGTCAGATGCGTGGCCAGGCATTGCTCGGCCACGAACACCTCGCCCAGCCCGGCCTGGCGCAAGAGCGCGGCCTCGTCCTCGCTATAGGCGCGCAGCAGCACGCGGATCGAGGGGTTCAGCTGATGCGCCGTTTCCACCATCTGGCGCGCCTGCAGGCTGTCGCCGCCGCTGATCACCAGCAGGGCCGCCCGCGCGATATGCGCCTGTATCAGCACCGCCGGGTCGCTGGCATCGCCGCTGACGGCCGCGATCTGGCGCTCGCGCAGGCTCTCGACCAGCTCGCGCTGCTGCTCGGCCACGACCAGATGCACCCCCTCGGCCAGCAGCCCGTCGGCGATCTGCTTGCCGACCCGGCCGTAGCCCACCAGCACGACCTGACCCTCGAGCTTGGCCTGGTCGGTGCTCATCGGCAGCTCGGCCAGCGGATCATCGCGCTGCTCCATGCGGCGCGCCCAGGACGAGCGCCGCAGCACCCAGGCCTTGACCGGCTCGATCGCGGTGAACAGCACCGAGTTCAGCGCGATCGAGATCAGCGCGCCGGCCAGTATCAGGCTCTGCCCCTCCTTGGGCAGCAGGCCCTCGGCCACGCCCAGTCCGGCCAGGATGAATGAGAACTCGCCGATCTGGGCCAGGCTGGCGCCCACGGTCAGCGCGGTGTTGAGCGGGTAGCGAAAAGCCAGCACCAGCGCGATCGCGGCCAGGGTCTTGCCGACCACAATGATGGCGACCACCGCCAGCACCTTCAGCGGCTCGTCCAGCAGCACCTGCGGGTCGAACAGCATGCCCACCGAGACGAAGAACAGCACCGAGAAGGCATCGCGCAAGGGCAGCGACTCATCGGCCGCGCGGTGGCTGTATTCCGACTCGCGCATCATCATGCCGGCGAAGAAGGCGCCCAGCGCGAAGGACACATCGAACAGCGCCGCCGAGCCATAGGCCACGCCCACCGCCACCGCGACCACGCACAGCGTGAACAGCTCGCGCGAGCCGGTACCGGCCACCGCGAACAGCAGGCGCGGAAACACCCGCCGCCCGACCACCAGCATCAGCACGATGAAGGCCGCGACCTTGGCCAGGGTCCAGCCCACCGTGCCCAGCAAATTGGCCTCGCTCTTGCCTTCCAGCAGGCCGGCCAGCGGCGGCAGCAGCACCAGCACCAGCACCATCACCAGGTCCTCGACCACCAGCCAGCCCACCGCGATGCTGCCATTGGCGGTTTCCAGCTGACCCCGCGCCTCCAGCGCCCGCAGCAGCACCACGGTGCTGGCGACCGACAGCGCCAGGCCGAACACCAGGGCCCCGCCGAGGCTCCAGCCCCACCAGTTCGACAGTCCGAAACCAAGGGCGGTGGCAACCGCGATCTGCACGATGGCGCCGGGCACCGCGATGCGCTTGACGGCCAGCAGGTCCTTCATCGAGAAATGCAGGCCGACACCGAACATCAGCAGCATCACGCCGATCTCGGCCAACTGGCCGGCCAGATCGATATCGGCGACGAAGCCGGGCGTGGCCGGGCCGATCGCGATGCCGGCCAGCAGATAGCCAACCAAGGGTGGCATCTTCAGGCGCGAGGCCAGGAAACCGAAGACGATCGCCAGGCCGAAGCCGGCGGCAATGGTGGAGATCAGGCTGACGTTGTGCGGCATCCGATGCCGCTCCTACTGCTCGATCAGATCGGCACCGGCCGGCAGCACAAAGCGAAAACGCTCCGGCGCCACCACCGCATTGCTGCTCACCGCGCTGAACTGCAGCAGCGAGCGCTGGCCAAAGCCGTCGACCACCTCGATCGCGGCCAGTTCCTTGCCCTTGAAGCCGATCTTCAGGCTTTGCAGGCCGGCACTGTCGGCTTGGGGCCCGCGCGGCGTGGCCAGCACCCAGTCCAGGCCCTGCGCCGAGGGCTGGGCCTTGAGCTCGAAGTCCTTCTCCAGATTCGCGCCGGCCAGCAAGGCCGCCGGCGTGGCGCCCAGGGCCTGGTCCATGCGGCGCGAGCTGGCCTGCTGCAGATCGGGGTCATAGATCCAGACCTTCTTGCCGTCACCGACGATCAGTTGCTCGAAAGGCTTGGCATAGGCGAAGCGGAACTGGTTGGGGCGCTGAAACTCGAAGCTGCCCGAGGAGTTCTTCTTGCGCTTGCCGTCCGGCGAGGTGACGGTCTGCGTGAACTCGGCCTTGCCGCTCTTGACCTCGCGGCTGAAGTCCCTGAGGGTCTGCACCGCATCGGCCTGGGCGTGAGCGGCTGCGGCCAGACACAAGGAGATGAGTAGCTGTTTCATTCGTCTCGCTTCGGGATGATCAGATCGCGGCTGCCATTGGTGTTCATGGCGCCGACCAGGCCGGACTTCTCCATCTGCTCCAGCAGACGCGCCGCCCGGTTGTAGCCGATGCGCAGATGGCGCTGCACCAGCGAGATCGAGGCCCGGCGATGCTGCAGCACGATGGCCACCGCCTGGTCATACATCGGGTCGGCCTCGCCGGCCGACTCTCCCGGCGCCGGCGCCTCGCCGCCTTCGGTGTCGAGCACGCCGCCTTCCAGGATGCCCTCGATGTAGTTGGGCTCGCCGCCCTGCTCCTTCAGGTATTCGACGACGCGGTGCACCTCCTCGTCGCTGACAAAGGCGCCGTGCACCCGCACCGGCAGACCGGTGCCCGAGGCCATATAGAGCATATCGCCCATACCCAGCAGGGCCTCGGCGCCCATCTGGTCGAGGATGGTGCGGCTGTCGATCTTGGAGCTGACCTGGAAGCTCAAACGGGTCGGGATATTGGCCTTGATCAGGCCGGTGATCACATCGACCGAGGGCCGCTGCGTGGCCAGGATCAGGTGGATGCCGGCGGCGCGGGCCTTCTGCGCCAGGCGCGCAATCAGCTCCTCGATCTTCTTGCCGACCACCATCATCAGGTCAGCCAGCTCATCGATCACGACGACGATATGCGGCAGGCGCTCCAGCGGTTCCGGGGCCTCGGGCGTCAGGCTGAAGGGATTGCCGATCTTCTCGCCGCGCTCGGTAGCCTCGTCGATCTTCTTGTTGTAGCCGGCCAGATTGCGCACGCCCATCTTGGACATCAGCTTGTAGCGTCGCTCCATCTCACCGACGCACCAGTTCAGCGCGTTGGCGGCCTGCTTCATGTCGGTGACGACCGGGGCCAGCAGATGCGGGATGCCCTCGTAGACGCTCATCTCCAGCATCTTCGGGTCGATCATGATCAGGCGCACATCGCGCGCCTCGGCCTTGTAGAGCAGGCTCAGAATCATCGCGTTGATGCCCACCGACTTGCCCGAGCCGGTCGTGCCGGCCACCAGGCAATGCGGCATCTTGGCCAGGTCGGCCACCATGGGCGCGCCGATGATGTCCTTGCCCAGCGCCATCGTCAGCATAGACGGCGCATCGGCATAGACCTGCGAGCCCAGGATCTCGCTGAGCTTGATGGTCTGGCGGCGCGCGTTCGGCAGCTCCAGCGCCATGAAGTTCTTGCCCGGAATGGTCTCGACAACGCGGATGCTGACCAGGCTCAGCGAGCGCGCCAGGTCCTTGGCCAGGTTGACGATCTGCGAGCCCTTGACGCCGGTGGCCGGCTCGATCTCGTAGCGCGTGATCACCGGGCCCGGCGAGGCCGCGACAACCCGCACCTCGACGCCGAAGTCCTTGAGCTTCTTCTCGATCATGCGGCTGGTCATTTCCAGCGACTCGGGCGTCACCGACTCGACCCGGGTCGGCGCGGCATCCAGCAGATCGACCTGGGGCAGTTTCGTATCGCTGGCGTCGGCAAACAGGGTCTTCTGGCGCTCCTTGGCGACGCGGGTGGACTTGGGCACCTCGACCACCGGTGCCTCGATCACGATGGGGATGTGCTCCTCGACCACATGGCGCTCGACCTCGACCACTTTCTCGCGCTCTCGCAAGGCCTGCTGGCCGACCTTCTGGTCTTCCTTGATCTCGCGGCGCTCCTGGCGGCGCTCACGCAGGGTCTCGACCCAGGTGCCTATCACCTCGGCCACACGCAGCCAGGAAAACTGCAGGGCCAGCGAGGCGCCGGCCAGCAAGGCCGCGATCCAGACCACGCCCGAACCGGCAAAGCCCAGCGCCCGCATGCTCCAGGGCCCCAGGGTGTAGCCCAGCACGCCGCCGGCATGACCGGGCAGCCGCGATTCCCAGGCATAGAGCCGCGACCATTCGAGGGCGCAACTCGCACAAATCAGCAGCAGAACGCCCAGCCAGAACAGGCCGCGCGCGCGCAATTTGTTACCTTGAGGCGGCGGTTCAGCCCGCAAAACGCCGGCCAAGCTGCCCAACCAGACCCGCAGGCCGACCAGCATCAGCCACCAGGCCGAGTAGCCGAAGACGAAAAGCAGCAGGTCCGAGACCCAGGCACCCAGCGCGCCGAACCAGTTGCCATACAGCTCGCGGCTGCCCGAGATCGAGAAGGCCGCATCGGCGCGGTCGTGGCTCAGCAGGGCCAGCAGGCACAGTGCCCAGACGACGGCACCGAGCGCCAGCCACAGCGGCGTGCGCGATGCACTGACCGGCGCCGGCGCTACGGCCGCCTTCTTGGACTGGCGTTTATAGACTTTATCGGGCGCGGCAGCCGCATCGTCGCCCAGCAGTGATCCCAGAGGAAAGCTCATGGCGCCATTGTGGCGCAGGAATCAGCGGGCTCAGTCGTGGGCCAGGCGCTCCTTGATCACCACGGAGCCGTTCTCCAGGGTCTCGATCACGCCCTTGTCCTCCAGATCCTTCATGACACGGCTGACCATCTCGCGCGAGGCGCCGACCACCTTGGCCATGTCCTGGCGCGAGACCTTGCCGCGGATGATCTTCAGGCCCTTCTCTTCTTCGGACATGTCCAGCAGGGTGCGCGCGACACGGCCATAGACATCCAGCAGGGCCAGCGACTCGATCTGGCGATCGGCATTGCGCAGCCGCGCGACCAGGCCGCGCAGGATGGCATAGGACAGGCTGCTGCTGTCCGGCAGGCAGCGCGAAAACTCGCTGCGGCCCAGCACCAGCATATCGGTCTGCACCTCGGCGCGCACGGTGGCCGAGTGCGGCTCGTTGTCGATCAGGCTCATCTCGCCGACATAGTCGCCCGGCTGCAGCACCGCGAGGATGACCTCGCGACCGCGGGTATCAGCGGTCAGCACGCGGGCGCGGCCGTTCAGCAGGATGAAGAGCGCATTGGACTTGGTGCCCTGCTCGACGATCAGTTCACCGCGCTTGAAGCGGCGCTTGACCACGCTGTCCGCAATGGACTGCGCCTGATCGGTGGTCAGCAGGGAGAACAAGGGCACCCTGCGGATCAGGTCCAGGTTGGACAGCATGGCCATGAAGAAACTCCTCTGACTTTTGTATGTTGGGGTTGTTGTGAGGCCGTCAGCCGCTTGATCGGCCAGCTGCCTAGAATGTAGCCATTGTGCCAACTTGGTCACAACTCTCCATAGGGTCTTGGCCGTATAAGCGCGGCGAACAACTCTTGTGTGTTGTGCCCGCAACCCCATATCGCCCTCATGAGCCAAACCACCCAACACCATCCGCTGCTGATCCTGGGCTCCGGCCCGGCCGGCTACACCGCCGCCATCTATGCCGCGCGCGCCAATCTGAAGCCCACGCTGCTGACCGGCATGGCCCAGGGCGGGCAGCTGATGACCACCACCGAGGTGGACAACTGGCCGGCCGATGTGATGGGGGTGCAGGGCCCTGAGCTGATGCAGCGCTTCCAGCAGCATGCCGAGCGCTTCAACACGCAAATCGTCTACGACCATATCAACGAGGTCGACTTCTCCAAGCGCCCGTTCACGCTCAAGGGCGACAGCGGCGTCTACACCTGCGACGCACTGATCATCGCGACCGGCGCTTCGGCCAAGTATCTGGGCCTGCCCTCGGAGGAGAGCTTCATGGGCCGCGGGGTCAGTGGTTGCGCGACCTGCGACGGCTTCTTCTACCGCGAGCAGGAGGTCTGCGTGGTCGGCGGCGGCAATACGGCGGTCGAGGAAGCGCTGTATCTGAGCAATATCGCCAGCAAGGTCCATGTGATACACCGCCGCGACAAGTTCCGCGCCGAGCCCATCCTGATCGACAAGATGATGGACAAGGTCAAGGCCGGCAAGATGGAGCTGCATCTGTTCAACACCCTGGACGAGGTGCTGGGCGACCAGAGCGGCGTGACCGGCGTGCGCATCAAGAGCACGGCCGATGGCAGCACGAAGGAGCTGAAACTGCAGGGCTGCTTCATCGCGATCGGCCACCAGCCCAATACCGACATCTTCAAGGGCCAGCTGGAGATGAAGGACGGCTACATCATCACCAAGAGCGGCCTGAACGGTTTTGCGACCATGACCAGCGTGCCCGGCGTGTTCGCCGCCGGCGATGTGCAGGACCATATCTATCGCCAGGCCATCACCAGCGCCGGCACCGGCTGCATGGCTGCGCTCGACGCCCAGCGTTTTCTGGAGCAGGAGCAAGGCTGAGGCTGACTCCCGGCGGCCGCTGGTCTTTGGCCTGAATTCAGGCTATACTCGCCGGCTTGCTTGCTGGATGGACCGCGCTCCGAGGTTGCCTCAACGATTTATATCGATGACTGGCCGACGGGTTTAGCTTGCATAAAGCGGTCATGTGGATGTCTCGCCGGGGATGCTGAATACAGCTCCCCTGAGGCAGCTGGGTCAGAAAATCAAACCGGAGAAGCGTCATGGCACGCGTCTGTCAAGTCACGGGCAAGAAGCCCATGGTGGGGAACAATGTCTCCCACGCCAACAACAAAACCAAGCGTCGGTTCCTGCCGAACCTGCAGTACCGCCGTTTCTGGCTGGAAACTGAAAACCGCTGGGTGCGTCTGCGCATCAGCAATGCGGCTCTGCGTTTGATCGACAAGGTCGGCATCGACCAAGTCGTCGCTGACCTGCGCGCCAAGGGCGAGCTGTAAAAAGTCCACTAGGAATTAAGGAGCATCACCATGGCATCCAAAGGCGGACGCGAAAAGATCAAGCTGGAATCCACTGCGGGTACCGGCCATTTCTACACCACGAACAAGAACAAGAAGACGACGCCCGAAAAGCTCGAATTCATGAAGTTCGACCCCAAGGCTCGCAAGCATGTCCTGTACAAGGAAATCAAGCTGAAGTAATTCGGCCCGGTCTTGCGACCAAGAAAAACCCGCCTTCGGCGGGTTTTTTCGTTTCAGGGCTTGCGGGCCGCGTCAGCCGCGAACTCGCCGGCAAACCATTCATCCAGCATGCGCTTCTCGTAGCGCAGCGGCTCGCCGCTGGTGTAGCGGTTGATGCCCCACATATAGTTCATGTCGGAGAGGCTCACCTTGCCCTCTCGCAGCGTGGCCTGGCCATCGCTGAGCACATAGCGCAGCTCGATGCTCGGCCAGGTCACCGAACGCAGCACGCGGATGCGATCCATCATCGCGCCGCGAGGTTCGAGCTGGCCCGCCAGATTCAGGTCCAGCACCTCGATCAACAGCTTCTGCGACGCCGGAAGGTTTTTCTCGGCCAGGCTGCGCAGATGCGCCTCCAGCATCTCCAGCGTGCGCTCGCGATCAATGATCGATTCGCTGGCATCCTGGAACTTCTCGGGCTCGACGAACTTCACCTCGACCGCCGCCTGTGCCGACAGGCCCAAGCCCGTCAGCAAACCCAGCATCGAGGCCTTGAAGATTTTGTGCATGACACGCTCCTGAACTGCTTGCTACGCACAAAGTATAGGCAGCGGCCATGAAAAAAGCGCCGACTCGCGGCGCCCTTTACCCGAGGGAAACCTCCCCGACAAGTTCAGGCACGTGCGGTGCGCAGCCCCATCGAGAAAGCCCGCAGCTCGGCAATACCACTCTCCTCGGCCCGGTGGCACCAGGCTTGCAGATCGCTGACCAGCTGCTCGGCGGAGACATTGGTGCGGGTCCAGAGCTGGCGCAGCTCTTCGCGCATCAGCAGCAGCTTGTCCAGCGCCGGGCTGGCGGCGCGCACGCTGGCGATCTCGGCCCGATAGGCCTGCGGGATGCGATCCTGATCGCGGTGCAGCCAGCGCTTGGCCAGCTTGAACTGCTGCCACTTTGCGCTGTGCTGCTCGCCCTGGGCCTTCAGCCGGGCGAGCTCGGTGGTGCAGGCCTCTTTAAGGCCGCGGCCGTAATGGGCCATCACCTCGTAGCGGTTGGCGATCAGCGCCTCCAGCGTGTCCTTGTCGGCCGGCCGGATCGCACCCTGGCGCAGCTTGGGCGCGGTCTTGCGCACTTTGGCCCAGCCCACCATCTCCATCGCCCGGATATAGGCCCAGCCGATGTCGAACTCATAGGGCTTGATCGAGAACTTGGCCGAGGTCGGATAGGTGTGGTGGTTGTTGTGCAACTCCTCGCCGCCGATGATGAGGCCCCAGGGCGAGATATTGGTCGACGCATCCTGGGCCTCAAAGTTGCGATAACCCCAGAAGTGGCCGATGCCATTGACCACGCCGGCCGCCCAGATCGGGATCCAGGCCATCTGCAGCGCCCAGATGCTGGCGCCGATGGCGCCGAACAAGGCCATATTGATGATCAGCATCAGGCCCACACCCTGCCAGCTGAAGCGGGTGTAGAGATTGCGCTCGATCCAGTCGTTCGGCACGCCGTGGCTGTACTTGGCGAGCGTCTCCTCGTTCTTGGCCTCATGGCGGTACAGCTCGGCGCCTTCGCGCAAGACCTTCTTCAGGCCGCGGGTCTGCGGGCTGTGCGGGTCATCTTCGGTCTCGCATTTGGCGTGGTGCTTGCGATGGATCGCGACCCATTCCTTGGTCACCATGCCGGTGGTCAGCCACAGCCAGAAACGGAAGAAATGCGAAGGAATCGGCCCCAGGTCCAGCGCCCGGTGCGCCTGGGCCCGATGCAGGAAGATCGTCACCGCCGCGATGGTGATATGGGTCACGACCAGGGCATAGGCCACGACCTGCCAGATGCTGGCCTCCAGCAGGCCGAAGCCCAGCCACTGGACCAAGCCATCGTGGAGGCTCATGAGAAAGTTCATTCGTTCCTTACCCTGCCCGCAGCGGAGCGTTAACAGAAAACCACAATCCGGCTCGATTGTAGGCGGGTCGTGTTAAGAGTTTCTGTACGCAAGCGCGCACGCGGCCTGCCGGCCCGCCATTCAACTCCGCTCCCAGACGGCGGCAAAAAAGCCATCGGTCTGGTGCTGATGCGGCCACAGGCGCAGATAACCCCGGTCGACCAGGCGCTCGGCCTGCGCCACATGGGCCCGCGCCAGCTGCTCACCGGCATCCAACAGCTTGAACTCCGGATGGGCGGCGCTGAAGGCCTCGGCAATGCTCTCGTTCTCCGCATCCAGCAGGCTGCAGGTCGCATAGACCAGGCGGCCGCCCGACTTCAGCAGGCGCGCCGCACTGTTCAGGATGGCCGTCTGCTTGGCCTGCAGCTCGGCAATCGCCTGGGGCGACTGGCGCCACTTCAGATCCGGGTTGCGCCGCAAGGTGCCCAGACCCGAGCACGGCGCGTCGACCAGCACGCGGTCGATCTTGCCCGACAGGCGCTTGATGCGATCGTCGCGCTCATGGGCGATCTGGGTCGGGTAGACATTGGACAGGCCGCTGCGCGCCAGCCGCGGCTTCAGCGCCGCCAGCCGGTGGCCGGACACATCGAAGGCATAGAGCCGACCGGTATTGCGCATCGCCGCGCCCAGCGCCAGTGTCTTGCCGCCGGCGCCGGCGCAGAAGTCCACCACCATCTCGCTGCGCTTGGCGTCGAGCAGCAGGGCCAGCAGCTGGCTGCCCTCGTCCTGCACCTCGACCGCGCCGCTGGTGAAGACCTCCAGCTTGTTCAGCGCCGGCTTGCCCTGCACGCGCAGGCCCCAGGGCGAGAACGGCGTCGGCTCGGCGCTGACGCCGGCCGCACGCAGCGCCTCCTGGACCTCCTCGCGCTTGGCCTTCTGCACATTGGCGCGCAGATCCAGCGGTGCGCCCTCGTTCATGCTGGCGGCCAGCGCCCAGAATCCCTCATCGCCCAGGCGTTGCAGCAGCGGCTCGGCCAGCCACTCGGGCAGGTTGTGGCGCAGCTTGGGGGCCAGGCCGCTCTTGTCGATGGCCTGGACCTGGGCCAGCCATTGCTGCTCGGTCGGGCTCAGCGCGCCGCGCAGAAAGGTTTCGCTGCCCTGCCAGGCCAGGATGGCCAAGCGGCGCTCCAGCGGACCGGTGCCGGACTGGGCCAGGTGCTGCAGCTGCAGGCGTTGGCGCAGCACGGCATAGGTGGTCTCGGCCAGCGCATGGCGCTCGCGCTGGCCCAGGGCCTTGTTCTTGCGGAAAAACGCGGACACCACGCCGTCGGCGGGTGCGTCCATTTTGAGCACCGCGCGCAGCAGCTCGCAGCTCATTTCTAGAAGGGCATTAGGATGCATAGCTCCGATTATCCCCGGCCCGCCCATGAGCGCTGACGATCTGCCCGAGCTGCCCCCGACACCGACCGGCCGCTACCGCCATTACAAGGGCGCCGACTACGAGGTCATCGGCGTGGCCCGCCATAGCGAGACGCTGGAGCCGCTGGTGGTCTACCGCCCGCTCTACGGGGCCGGCGGCCTGTGGGTGCGGCCCCATGCGATGTTCTTCGGCATGCTGGACGTCGACGGCCGGCAGGTCGCCCGCTTCAGCGCCGTCGACCCATGAAGCTGCTGCGCCAGCTGCGCCTGCGTCCGCGCCTGCTGTCGGCCCTGGCCGTGGGTCTGGTCGTCGGCCTGACCCTGCCCGCCAGCCTGCCGGCGCTGACGCGCAGCCTGATCGGCTGGAATGTCGGTGTCTGGCTCTATCTGGGCCTGGCCTTGCAGATGATGTGGCGCTCCGACCATCTGCATCTGCAGCGCCAGGCACGCGCCCGTGCCGACGGCATGGCGGCGATGCTGCTGCTGGCCGTGGCCGGCGCGGCGGCCAGCCTGGGGGCGATTGCGCTGGAGCTGTCCCAGGTACGGCATGGGCCGGGCGCTCCTCAGAGCTGGGCCTATCTGCTGCTGGCCATCACGACGGTGGCCGGTTCCTGGTTGCTGCTGCCGTTCGAGTTCGCGCTCGCCTATGCCAGCCTCTACCACAGCGGCGAGAAAAGTCCGCATGGCCTGGAGTTCCCCGGTGACGAGCCGCAGCGCGACTATGTCGACTTCATGTATTTCGCGGTCACGCTGGCGGCCACCTCGCAGACCTCGGACGTGGCCGTCAGCTCGCGGCCCATGCGCCGCCTGGTGCTGCTGCACGCGGTGCTGTCCTTTGTTTTCAACACCGTCGTGCTGGCACTGACGATCAACATCCTGGCCGGCCTGATCAGCTGAAGGACTGGGCCTCGCCGGCCAGCTGCCTCACGCGGCCATCCTCGACCGCCAGCTGCCCCTGCACGAACCAGCGCACCGCGCTCGGGTACATGCGGTGCTCCAGCTTCAGCACCCGCGCGGCCAGCGCGTCCGCGTCGTCGCCATCGAGCACCGGCGCCACCGCCTGCGCAACGATGGCACCATGGTCGAGCTCGGCGGTGACGAAGTGCACCGTCGCGCCGACGAATTTGCAGCCCATCTCCAGCGCGCGCTGATGGGTGTGCAGCCCGGTGAAGGCCGGCAGCAGCGAGGGGTGGATGTTCAGCATGCGATCCGCGTAGTGGGCGGTGAAGGCCGGCGTCAGGATGCGCATAAAGCCTGCCAGCACCAGCAGATCGGGGGCAAAGCCATCGATCACCCGCTGCAGCTCGGCGTCAAAGTCCTCGCGGCTCGCAAAAGCCTTGTGATCGACCACGGCGGTCGCGATGCCATGCGCGGCCGCGAAGTCCAGCCCGGCCGCGCCGGGCTTGTTGCTGATCACCGCCGCAATGCGCGCCGGCCAGCCCTCGGCCGCGCAGGCCCGCACAATGGCCTCCATATTGGAGCCCCGCCCCGAGATCAGGATCACGATATTCTTCATCGGCCGGCAGTGTAACAATGCGCCTCCCCGCCCGAGCCGACCGCCATGAACCCCGAGATCGAATCCCAGCCACGCCCTCGCGTCCTCTCCGGCATGCGCCCGACCGGCGCCCTGCATCTGGGCCACTATCACGGCGCGCTGAAGAACTGGGTGCGGCTGCAGTCCAGCCATGACTGCTTCTTCTTCGTCGCCGACTGGCATGCGCTGACCACCCAGTACCAGGACCGGCAGAACCGCAACAGCATCGAGCGCAATGTCTACGACATGGTGGTCGACTGGCTGGCCGCTGGCATCGACCCCGAGCAGGCCACCCTCTTCATCCAGAGCCGCATGCCCGAGCATGCCGAGCTGTTCACGCTGCTGGCGATGAGCACGCCGCTGTCGTGGCTGGAGCGCATCCCCAGCTACAAGGATCAGGTGAGCCGCCCGAATGCCGAGGGCGCCACCTACGGCCTGCTTGGCTACCCGCTGCTGCAGGCGGCCGACATCCTGATCTACAAGGCGGCCCATGTGCCGGTCGGAGAGGACCAGAGCGCCCATGTCGAGGTGACCCGCGAGGTCGCGCGCCGCTTCAACCGCATCTACAGCCCGGACCGGGCCATCCTGCCCGAGCCGCAGGAGTTGCTGACCGAGACCGCCCGGCTGAGCGGCCTGGACGGCCAGAAGATGAGCAAGAGCTATGGCAATGCGATCGCGATGCGCGACGAGCCGGCCGTGGTCGAGGAGAAGATACGCACGATGCCGACCGACCCGCAGCGCGTGCGCCGCAGCGATGCCGGCGACCCGGCGCGCTGCCCGGTCTGGCCGCTGCACCAGCTCTATACCGACGCCGCGACACGCGCCGAGCTGCAGCAGGGCTGCACGAGCGCCGGCATCGGCTGCCTGGACTGCAAGCAGCCGCTGATCGAGGCCATCCAGCGTGAGCAGCAGCCCTGGCGCGAGCGCGCGGCCGACTACCTGGCCAACCCCAAGCAGGTGCACTGGATCGTCGAGGTCGGCACCGAGCGCGCCCGGGCGGTGGCCCGCAAGACTTTGCGGGAAGTCCGCAGCGCGATGGGTCTGAACTATTGATGGCCAGCATCCACATCACCGACATCGAGTCCGCGATCAACTGGTGGCGGCAGCGCCAGCCCTCGCCCGACGGCATCAGCGCCTGCGCCGAGGTGCGCGCGCTGGCCGAGATCTATGCCTTGATGGTGTACTACCGCGAGGACGACTGCGACGAGGACAGCATGCCCGCGCGGGCCAAGGAGGCCTGGCTGGCCTGGTATGCCAGCACGCCCGATGCGCCCTGCATCGCGATCTGCTCAACCAGCCAGGGCGACGAGCTGTGCAAGGGCTGCGGCCGCACCTTTGACGAGGTCCAGCACTGGCCGGTGATGACGCCCGGCGAGAAACGCAGCACCTGGCGCCGCATCTCGATCGAGGCCACGGCCTGGCGCTTCAACCGCTATGCCGAGCGCGCCCGCGAGTTCAGCGGCGTCGATCATCCCCAGAACCCGCACAACGCCGGGGTCAAGTCTTGAGCCAGGCTCATCTGGACAGCCTGCGCCGCATCGCGCCGCTGGCCTGGCCGGTGTTCGTCGGCCAGATCGCGGTGCTGGCCTTCAGCACGGTGGACACGGTGCTGGTGGCGCGCCACTCGGCCATCGATCTGGCGGCCCTGTCGGTCGGCGCGGCCGTCTATATGAGCGTCTTCGTCGGTCTGATGGGGGTCGTGATGGCGGTGGCGCCGGTGGCCGGCCAGCTGTTCGGCGCCGGCAAGCTGCGCGAGGCCGGCGATCAGCTGCACCAGGGCGCCTGGCTGGCGCTGGCCCTGCTGCTGCTGGGCGAGGCCGTGCTGCTGTTTCCCGACCCGCTGCTGGCGATCGCCCGCACCACGCCCGAGGTCGAGGCCAAGGTGCGCGCCTATCTGCAGACCCTGGCCTTCAGCCTGCCGGCCGCGCTGATCTTCACCGCCTACCGCGGCTTCAACACCGCCGTCTCCCGCCCCAAGGCGGTGATGGCGCTGCAGCTCGGCGGACTGGCACTGAAGGTGCCGCTGAGCGCGCTATTCCTGCATGGCTTCGCGATCCCGCTGACGCCCTGGCGCGTGCCGGAGCTCGGCGCGGTGGGCTGCGCCGTCGCCACCGCCCTCGTGATGTGGAGCCAGTTGCTGATTGCGCTGCTGGTGCTGCGCCGCGATCGCTTCTACGCGCCCTTCGGCCTGAACAGCGGCCGGCTGCAGCCGCCGCGCTGGGCCGATATCAGAAGACTGCTGAAGCTGGGCGTGCCGATGGGCGGCGCCATCCTGATCGAGGTCACCGGCTTCACCTTCATGGCCATATTCATCGCGCGCCTGGGCCCGACGGCGGTGGCCGGTCATCAGCTGGCCGCCAATCTGGTGGCCCTGATGTTCATGATGCCGATGGCGCTGGGCAATGCGGCCGGCACCCTGGTCGCGCAAAGCATTGGCGCACAGCGCCTGGCCGAGGCCCGGCGATTGGGCTGGCACGGGCTGGAGATCGCGCTGGCCCTGTCCTGCCTGGTCGGCGCCGTGGTGTTCTTCGCGCGCGAGCAGGTCTTGGGTCTGTACACGCCCGACGCCACCATCATCGCGGCCGCCCTGCCGCTGCTGCTGTGGGTCTGGCTGTTCCATGTCGGCGATGCGGTGCAGACCGTCGCCGCCTTCGTGCTGCGCGCCCATCACATCGCCACCGCGCCGATGCTGGTCTATGCACTGGCGATCTGGGGCGTCGGCATGGGCGGTGGGTACTGGCTGGCCTTCGGCAGCGCCGGCTGGGCTCCGGCCTCGCTGCAGGGCGCCAGCGGCTTCTGGTCGGCCGCCACCGCCGGCCTGCTGATTGCGGCCGGCGGCCTCAGCGCGGTGCTGGCCTGGGTACACCGCAAGGAAGCGGCGGGCGGCTGAAGCGGCCCGGCGCCGCTTCAGCGCGGATCGCTGTTGATCAGCCGTTCCCACTCCGCCCAGGTCGATTCGCTGACCTCCAGGCCCTGCAGAGTCGGCGCTTCGGCAGGCAAGCGGCGGCGAAACAGCTGCTCGCTGGCCCGCTTGAACTGCGCCAGCACCTGGCCGGCATCGAGTGGTCGGGCCGCTTGCGGCGGGCTGATCAGTGTCAGTTTCTCGTTTGGCATGCCGCCAGCATCGGTCATCCCGGCCGCCAACCCAATCCCGCTGGGGTGGGCCCACTTTTGGGGGGATTCGCTTGAGCGGCTGGCCGCGCGGCAGTGGTAATGTGCCGTCTTGATTCAGAGCCCATTCGAGGACCCCAACCGACACCCCCCCGGCCCTGCCGCGGGGCCCCGGGGGGGGGGCGGGCCGCCGGGGGGCGCCCCGCGCGGGGCGCCCCCCGGCGGCCCGCCCCCCCCCCGACCATCACGCTGACCCCCGAGGAGCGCACCGCGCTCTACTACATCCCCCAGGCACCGGGCGGCCGCGTCGTCTCCGAGGAATTGCAGCAACGCCTGGAGGATCTGGGCCTGGCCGCCAAACGCCCCGACGGCACACGCTGGCTGACGCAGCTGGGCGACCAGGTCAGGCAGGGCAAGCGCTGAGCAGCGGCAGCAGGCCGGGGCCGGTCGGCGCCAGCCTCATGCGGCCGGCTCCGCCCTCGCCTCGCCCAGCAGGCCCTGCCAGTACAGCTCGGCCCCCAGCAGCACGGTGCGCATCTGGGTGCGCTGGGCCAGCACAAAGGCCTCGCCATAGACCGTCTCGTCGGGAAACTCGGTGATCAGCGTGAAGGGCACGGTCGAGCGGCTGTCGTCCTGGATCAGGCAGGGAATGCCGTTGAGCAGCAGCGGCGCCGTGTCGGCATCGACCCAGTGCGCGCGCCACAGTCGCTGCTGGCGCGCGTTCAGTGCGACCAGGGCCGGGTCTTGCGCCAGCCCCGCGCTCAGCGCCTCCAGGAAGGCCCGGCCATCCCGCCCCGGGTGCCGACGCAGGATCAGGAAGAAGCCGCGCGGCAGCGCCCAGTCCTCGAAGCCCGGCGGCAGATAGCCGGCAAAAGGCCGGGTCCACTCATGGGCCGGATAGCCATGCAGGCTGAAATGCAGGCCGGCCCCGGTGCGCGCGATCGCCTGCTGGCGCGCGGCCTTCTCGCCCAGTGCCGGGCTGGCAGCGCCGCCGCGCGCCTCCAGATCATCGCCCAGCGCGGTGTAGCGCGCCGCGTGGTGCATATGGCGCGGGTTGCTGCGGATCAGGGCTTGGTGCAGGGCCGCGCCGTCGGGGTTCTCCAGCGCCACCAGCGCGTAATGGGCCTGGTCCTGCTGCTGCAGGACCAGGGTCGCGCGCAGCGCGCCGACCACGCCCGAGCTCTCGTTGGCATGCTGGCCGGCGCTGATCACGATGCCGGGCTTCGCGCCACGCCGGTGCAGGCCCGTGACCGGCCGGCCCTGGTGGGACAGGCAGCCAAAGCGCTCGCCCTGCAGCGGCGCCAGCCAGACGGCCACCGCCTCGGGCGATAGCGGCGAGTCCTGCGTGGCGAGGTCATCCACCAACAGCGGGTCGGACGGCTGCGTCTGTGCTGCCGGCGCGCCCAGCACCACCCTGACCCGCGTGCGACCTGTGGCGGCGCGGATGTCCGGGATGATCTGGCCGGGCCGCAGCGTGCGGTCGCCCTGCGGGCGGCCGGCGCGGCGCTGGAAGAATTCCAGCACGGCAAAGTAGAAGTCCTCGTGCAAGGCCTCGCGCGTGCTGATCAGCTCCTCGCCATAAGGCAGCGCGCGCTCGATGCCGCCGATCTCGACCTCGATGCGCAGCTGCTCGAAGTACGGTTCGGTTTCGCCCCAGTGATGGCCGGCGACCGCTGCCATCGCCGCCTCGTAGGCGGCGCGGTAGTCGCAGCTCGCCAGGGCCGCATCCTCGATCAGCTGGCCAGCGCGCCAGCTGCGCCGCCAGGCCTGCGGTGCGAGCCGCTGGTCCATCGGCACGAAAACAGCGAGCGGAGGCCGGCCATCGACACTGACGCGGGCCTCGGTCGGGGCCAGCGCGGCGTCGGTCTCAAAGCCCAGCTCGCCCTCGCCCAGCAAGGCCGCCAGTGGATAGGTCTCGACCTTGAGCCGCTGCAGCACGGCCGGCGCCACCGTGATCAGCAGCCGCCGCCAGCCGGCCGGCAGCGCCAGCTCGCCCTCCAGCCAGGTGTGCAGCAGCGGCTTGTAGGCACTGCGGATGCGGGCCGCGATGCCCAGCTCGGCCAGCGCCCGCTCGGCCCCGCGCCGCGCCGCCTCGTCCTCGAAGACCCAGGCCTCGAGGCGCTCGGGACGCTCGCGTGCGGCCTGCTCCAGCAGCAGGTCCAGGCTGCGCGGCAGCGTGATGTCCAGCAGAACACTCATGATCGATGGTGGGGTGGTTGGCGTTCGGCTTTATAGCCTCATCTCGTCATCGGCACCGTCGGCAATGCTGCGGTTTTCGCCGGCGGCGAGCGGGTCTGGCAGCACCGGCTGCATCATCCGCAGCCCCAGGTCTGCGCCGCGCTCGGCCCGGCACACGCCTAGGAGGCTGCGCCCCGGCGCGCTACGATGCCGGCCCAGCCCACTGCCGCGCAACCGCCCGATGACCACCACCGCCCTGCAACACCCGCTCCCCGACGCCAGCCCCCTGATCTATGGCTGCATGGGCCTGGGCGGCGGCTGGAACAGCCAGCCGCTGAGCGAGGCCGACATCGACCGCGCGCAGGCCGCCGTCGAGGCGGCCCTCGATATCGGCATCACGCGCTTCGACCATGCCGACATCTACACCCATGGCAAGGCCGAGGCCTGCTTCGGCACGCTGTTCAAGCGCCAGCCGGCCTTGCGCCAGCGCCTGCGGCTGCAGAGCAAATGCGGCATCCGCTTCGCCGACGAACAGGGGCCGGGCCGCTACGACCTGTCGGCCGCGCACATCGAACGCAGCGTCGAGGCCAGCCTGCAACGCCTGGGCAGCGAACGCATCGAACTCTTGCTGCTGCACCGCCCCGACCCCCTGCTGGAGCCGGCCGAGGTGGCCGAGGCTTTTGCGCGGCTGCGTGCGGCCGGCAAGGTCGGCCAGCTCGGCGTCTCGAACATGAACGCCGCCCAGATGCAGTGGCTGGCCAGCGCGCTGGACGCGCCGCTGGCGGCCAACCAGCTGGAGCTGAGCCTGGCCCGGCTCGACGCCATCGAGGCCGGCACCTGCTTCAACGACACCCAGGCCCTGCAGCGCCCGGGCAGCCTGGCCTGGGCCGGCACGCTCGAATACTGCCAGCGCGAACGCATCCCGGTGCAGGCCTGGGGCGCGCTGGCCCAGGGCCTCTACAGCGGCCGCGCGGGCGCCGAT
>NZ_JAQOWX010000090.1:0-23195 GCF_028462495.1 Paucibacter sp. XJ19-41 | reverse complement strand
GGCGCGCGTCGGCCGCAAGGCCGCGCCCGCGCCGCTGCGCGTCAGCGGCACCTCGGAGGTGCGGCGCGCGATCCAGGCCTTCAACGAGATGCAGGAGCGCATCCGCCGCTACCTGAGCGACCGCGAGCGCCTGTTCGCGTCGATCTCGCACGATCTGCGCACCCCGATCACCCGGCTGCGCCTGCGCAGCGAGCTGCTCGACGACCCGGCGCTGCAGGACGCCTTCCACGAAGACCTGGACGAGCTCGACATGATGGTCAAGACCGCGCTGCAGATCGTCAAGGACACCGACATCCACGAGAACCGCGTGCCGGTGCGTATCGACCTGGTGCTGCAGAAGATGGTGCGTGATGCCCGCATGGCCGGCCAGCGCATCGAGCTGCAGGACCGCCCGCTGACTGTGTTCGGCAAGCCGCTGGCGCTCAAGCGGGCGATCGGCAATCTGCTCGACAACGCGATCTTCTACGGCGCCAGCGCCGGCACGCCGGAACCCGCCGGGCATCACGCGGAGCTGCTGATGAGCGAGGGCGAGGCGGGCAGCCCCGACGAGGGTCAGGTCTTGCTGACGGTGCGCGACCATGGGCCCGGTGTGCCCGAGGCCGCGCTGGCCGAGCTGGGCCAGCCCTATACCCGGCTGGCCCATGGGGCGCGGCTGCGTGAGGAGGGGCTGGGCCTGGGCCTGTCCATCGTGCGCGACATCGTCGCCGACCATGGCGGCTCGCTGCGCTTTCGCAACCATCCGCAGGGCGGCTTCGAGGTCTGCCTGGCCCTGCCGGCGCCCGGGGTGGCCTAGCGGCCCGGGCGCTGTGGGGCCATTTCCCGGACTATCGTGTCGGCCATCCAGCGGCAGGCCGGGTCGCTGATGCGGCCGGCGTGGAAGTAGGCCTTCAGAGTGTAGTCCGCAGCCGGAAATGGCGCGGGGTATACGACGATGGGCGCCGCCCGGGCGATCAGCTCGGCCGCGAGACGGGGCACCGTCATCAGCAGGTCGGTGCTGGCGACGATGAAGGGAGCGGCCAGCACCGAAGGCACATGCATCGCGACCTGGCGCCTATGCCCCAGCTGCTCCAGTTCGTGGTCGATCGCGCCCCTCGTCTGCCCCCAGGGCGACACGACCACATGGCGCGCCGCGAGGTATTTCTTCAGCGTCAGGCGCCCGCGGGCCTCGGCCTGCGCGCGGCTGCCGATCACCACATAGCGGTCGCTGAACCAGTCCAGCTCGCGGATCCCGTCGGCGCCGGCTTGGGGCTCTGCCTCGGTGTAGCCCAGCGCGAAGTCGATCTCGCCGGCGGCGAGCTCCCGCACCGGCACCTTGCGGCTGGCCTGCACGACCTGCAGGTGCAGGTTCGGCGCAGCCTCGGCGAGATACGCGCTCAGGCGCGGCAGCAGCACCAGGGCCGTGTAGTCGGTGGCGGCGAACACGAAGCTGCGCTGGCTGCTCGCCGGGTCGAAGCGGCCCAGGCTGCCCAGCGTGTCGCCGAGTGTGCCCAGCGCGTTCTTGATGCCGGGGGCAATCCGCTCCGCCAGCGCGGTCGGCAGCATGACCGGTCCGCTGCGGACGAACAATTCATCGCCGAGCGCTTGCCGCAGGCGCGCCAGCGCATGGCTGACTGCGGAAGGACTGAGTGCCATCCGGCCGGCCGCGCCGGTCACCGATCTCTCGCGATACAGGGTATCGAAGAGCAGCAGCAGGTTCAGGTCAATGCGTTGCAGGTCCATGATGAATTCTGTGCATCGGCATCTGAAAACATTGCACTTCCTGCAATCTTATCGGGTGGCTAGCATGAGGGCCGTCTCATGCAGTCTTCAGTCATGCCACAGCTATCCATCCGCGCCGCCGACCACCGCGACGCCGCGCTCATTCACCGCTTCATCTGTGAACTGGCCGCCTACGAGAAGGCCGAGCACCAGGTCGAGGCCGATGTCGAAGACATCGCTGGCACCTTGTTCGCGCCCGATTCGCCGGCGCGGGCGGTGATCGGCCATGTGGACGGCCGGCCGGCGGGCTTGGCGGTCTACTTCTTCAGCTATTCCACCTGGCAGGGTCGGCGCGGCTTGTATCTGGAGGACCTGTATGTGTCGCCGGCGCAGCGCGGCAGCGGCCTGGGCCGCGCGCTGCTGGCTCATCTCGCCGGCATTGCCGACCAGTCGGGCTGCGGCCGATTCGAATGGAGCGTGCTGGACTGGAACTCGCCGGCAATCCGCTTCTACGAGGACCTCGGCGCCGCGCCGCAACGCGAATGGGTGCGTTACCGCCTCTCCGGCGCGGCAATCGCCCAGCTGGCCGGACTCCGCGCGGAAGGGCCGAGCAGCGGGTTGGCGGCATCGGCCGGGGACAGCTAGACGCGCAGCTGGGCCTGGGCGTGGTTCAGCGCCACCTTGATCAGGTGCCGCGCGGTGAGCGACAAGGGGTGACCGCGGTCGGCAGGGCGGGCCGTCAACAAGAAGCCCGCCAGATCCGGAGCACCCGGCATGCCGAATCCGAGGACTTCCGTTGAACATCCCGGCGTTCGGGTTTCATCCGGCCGGCTTGCCCCAGCGCCGTAGCCGGTGGCCGATCAGCGCATAGAACAGGATGAAGCCGTAGCAGGGCAGCAGCAGCCAGTAGGCGGCCTGGGCCTGGCCCGTGTCGGCGAGCCGGCCATAGCCCATCGGCAGCAGCGCGCCGCCGGCAATGCCCATGATCAGCAGGGCCGAGCCGCTGGCGGTGTAGCGGCCCAGCCCGTCCAATGCCAGCGGCCAGATCGCCGGCCAGACCAGGGCATTGGCCAGGCCCAGCAGGGCCAGGAACATCACCGTGTCCGGCACCGGCGGCACGCCCGCCCAGCCCAGCAGCGCCAGCGACAGCCCCGTCGAGCTCTTGGACGCCAGGGTCACGCCGGCCGTGCACAGCAGGCCGGCCAGCGCCGACAGCAGCAGCGCGGCGCGCTGCGACAGCAGGCGTGGGATGCACAACACGCCCAGCAGATAGCCCAGCACCATGAAGCCCATGGTGTAGGAGGTCAGCACCGCGAAGTTGGGCACGCCCAGCTGCTGGCCGTACAGGCCTATGGTGTCGCCGGCGATCACCTCGACGCCGACATAGGCGAACAGCGCCAGCGCGCCCAGCACCACCTGGGGAAACTGGAACACGCCGCGCTGCACCCGGGCCGGCTCGTCGCGACCCTCGTCCAGCACCGGCTCGCGCAGCGCCGAGAAGTGGATGATGGCGGTGAACAGCGCCAGCGCGCCGGCCATCACCAGATAGGGCCGCAGCAGGCGGGCCGACAGCTCCACCCGCAGCGCCTCGCGCCCGGCCTCGTCCAGTGCGGCCAGGGCCGCGTCGGAGTACTGGCCGACGCCGGACAGCACCAGGGCCGAGAACACCAGCGGCACGATGATGCCGGCGCCCTTGTTGAACAGGCCCATGATGCTGATGCGCATGGCCGCGCTCTCGCGCGGGCCGATGCAGACGATATAGGGGTTGATCGCGGTCTGCATCAGCGTCATGCCGCTGGCCAGCGTAAACCGGGCCGCGAGGAAGACGCCGTAATGGCGGCTTTGCGCGGCCGGGATGAAGAGCAGGGCGCCCAGCGCCATCACGGCCAGGCCCAGGCTCATGCCGTTCTTGTAGCCGATGCGGCCCAGGATGGCGGCCGAGGGCAGGGCCATCACCGTGTAGGCGATGTAGAAGGCGAAGGTGACCCACAGGGCCTGGAAGTTGTTGAGATCGCAGACCAGCTTCAGAAACGGGATCAGCGAGCCGTTCAACCATGTGACGAAGCCGAGGACGAAGAACATCAGGCCGATGAAGAGCATGGGCAGCAGCACCTGGCCGCGCGAGGCGGCCGCTGCAGGAATGGGTCGGTTCATGGTNAGAGCATGGGCAGCAGCACCTGGCCGCGCGAGGCGGCCGCTGCAGGAATGGGTCGGTTCATGGTGTGTGTCATCCCGGCTCTCAGAACTTCGCGCGCAGGCCGATGCTGTAGCGGGCCCCGTTCTCGTAGACACCGATCGGCAGGCCGTCGGCGGTGTTGGCGCGTATCACCTCGTTGTTGATGTTGACGGCCGAGGCGTACAGCGCGAGCTTGGGCGTGATGTCCCAGCTGGCCGAGGCGTCCCACTGGCCATAGTCGCCGTTGACGACCTGGCCGCCCATCTGCACATCGCCATAGCTCTTGGAGCGGTAGTTGTAGGAGACGCGCAGGCTGATGCCGTGGCGCTCGTAGTAGCCGCTGACATTGAACTGGTCGCGCGAGTTGCCCAACACGTTCAGGCGTGGCTGGCCCGCCACCGCGCCAGCCTTGGCATCGGTGAAGGTGTAGTTGACGACCGTGCCGAAGCCGCTCTGGCCGAAGGGCTGCTGCCACTGCAGCTCGATGCCCTTGATGTCGGCGCCGTTGTCGGCGTTGTAGGGGCGCTCCACCGTCAGCGTTTCGCCGCCGACCTGCTCCTGTTTCGAGGCCTTGTAGGTGAAGGTGTCGAGCCGCTTGACGAAGAAGGTGGCTGAGGCCAGCGCCGCGTCGGCGTAGTACCACTCGGCGCCGATCTCGGCCTGCTTGGCATGCACCGGCTTCAGCAGCGGGTTGCCGGCATAGGCACGGCTCAGCACGGTGCCGTCGCGGCGCATGCCGGGGCTCAGCAGGTCAAAGGTCTGGCGCGCCATCGTGCGGGCCACGGCGCCGCGCAGCATCACATCCTTGCGCAGTTGGTAGACCAGGTTCAGATTGGGCAAGGCGTCGGTGTAGTTGTGCTCGACCCGGGTCGGTGTGAAGCCGCCGCCGGCGCCACCGAGAAAGCCTTCCGAGCTTTGTGCGGTGCGCACCACGCGCAGGCCCACATCGCCGCGCCATTTGTCCAGGCCGAAATCCGCCTTCACATAGGCCGCGCTGATGCGCTCATGGATCTTGTAGTTCTCGTTTGGCACGTCCTTGTAGACCATGGCCTTGTCGAGCATCGGGATGCCCTTGCTTGCCACCAGGCCGTCGTCATACCAGGCGTACTGGGTCAGCGCACCGGGGTGGCCGGCCTGCTCGCTCAAGCGTGGCGAGGCGCCGCTGGACAACTCGGCAAGCGAGAACGACTGCCAGCCCGCCGAGCCCGGCCCGGCCGTGCCCTGGATGCGGCTGTTGCGCAGCGTGTTGTCGCGCAGCTTCAGGCCCACTTTGACGGTGTGCAGCAGGCTGTTGTCGAACTCCCAGCTCAGATCGCCCTGGGCATAGTTCTCCTTGCTCTCCATGCGGCGAATGCGGTCGTCGCCGGCCTTCAGGGTCAGCGCCTTCGGATCCAGCGGATTGATGTCCAGGTACTTGACGCCGTATTTGTCGGGGCCCAGATCGAGCTGCACCCGGGTGTCGCCCTCCATCCAGAAATGGCGGTCATGCGAGCTGCCGCCCTCGCTGGAGGTTGTGCCGAGCTGGCCGTGCAGCTTCCAGTTGCCGCCCTGGTAGTTGCCGTCCAGATCGGCAACGCGCGACTTGATATAGGACTTGCGATAGATGGGCTCGAAGGACACGCCGGTCTTCGGCCCCACCGTGCCGCCAACCAGGGCCTTGGAGCCGTCCGACACGCTGATGAACTTCGGGTCGGTGACGGCGATGCGGCCGTTCACCGCCAGGCCGCCGGCCTGCCACAGATAGTTCTGGTTGCTGTTGTCCATCTTCATGTCCGAATCCATCAGATTCAGCACCAGATCGGTGGCCGGGTTGGGTCGAAACTGCAGCGACAGATTGGTGGTGGTGCGGCGGCGGTCCTGGCGGAAGATGGCCGAGCCGCCGCCCCAGGGCGCGTAGGCGGTGGTGATGGCGCCGTGCTGGTCGACCACCTCGTACTTGCCGTCGGGGAACATCTCCAGGCCGTCGCGGCGCATATGGCGGCGCTGGCTGCTGATGGCCAGCAGCACGCCGAAGCTGCGGTCCTCGTTCTGCCAGTTCAAGAGGCCGGACAGCTGCGGATCGGTCTTGCCCGGCAGCTTGCTGTGCATGGCCTCGGCGGCGGCCTGCAGCGTCAGGCGCTGCTTGAAGTCCAACGGCCGGCGCGTCTTGACGATCACCAGGCCGCCGATGCTGCCCTCGTCGAGGTCGGCCGAGGGGCTTTTGTAGACATCGAGGCTGCCGACGATCTCGGACGGCAGCACGTCGTAGTTGAAGCTGCGGGTCTGCGGTTCATTGAGCCACCACTCGGACGAGGCGACGGCCTGCCCGTTGAGCTGGGTCATATTGAGATTCTTGTCGGTGCCGCGCACGAAGATGGCCTTGCCCTCGCCCCAGATGCGGTCCACCGAGATGCCGGGCACGCGCTGCAGCGAATCGGCCACGTTCTTGTCGGGGAACTTGCCGACATCCTCGGCACTGATCGAGTCGACGATATTGAGCGACTCGCGCTTCTCGGCCAGATTGCGCTTGAGCGTCGCGCGCACGCCGGTGATCTCCACCGTGTCCAGCTTCTCCTTGGTCTCGGTGCCGGTCGCCGCCGACTCCTGGCTCTGGGCAGTGGCTGTGGCGGCCAGCGTGCCGAGGACCAGGGTGATCAGCGTGGGGAGGACTTGCCGACGGAAGTGCGGCTTGACGATGGCTTGGGACACTGGCTTGCTCCTGATGTGTTCATTGGGGGCGGTTCGGAGCGGCCAATCTAACGGCGCCAGCCCGCTTCGGCGCACGGCGTTGCCTTTTGTTGGACTACATTGCGGCGGTCTTACAAAGACGCAAGATGAAGTCTTGTGACCGAGGAGCAGCGCCGGCGGCGCCGGCTAGCTAAAGCAGCCGTTCCAGCGTGTTCTTGGCCAGCGGCGTGCTGCGCCGTTCCTCGACGCGGTGGTCCACCAGCTTCTCGTAGGTGTGCAACTGATGCTGGTCGGTCTTCTTCAGCGCGCGGGTCAGCTGGCCCTCGGTCGCCTCGATCAAGGTCGTGACCGTGTTGCGGTCCTGGATCTTGTTGAGGTCGTAGTTGCCGCTTCGGGTGTCCAGCATGCCGCCGGTGCGCGATTTCTTGGCATGCGCATCCAGCTTCTCACTCTGCGTCTGGGTGATGGACCTGTCGTCGGCGGCGCCGTGTCGGCGCAGCGTGGTCTTCTGGCTGAGCTGGTAGTCGGCGCGCCCGGCCTCGGTGACGGCGCCCGCCGGGTTGCTTCTCTCGAAGTCGCCGCCGAAACTGGCCTGGAAATCCATCAAGCCGCTGAGCAGGGGATGCACCTGCCGCTCCAGCGCCGGGCTCAAGGCCTCGGCCCGGGACGCCACCTGGCTGGGTGGCTGCGCATGCAGCTGGGTGAAGGCGTTCTTGAACAGGGCCACCAACGCGGCGTCAGCGCGGCTGCGCTGCGCGGCGGCATCGAACTGCTGCAGATGCTGCTGAATCGCGGACTGCCGCTGCTGCGCGCTGCCTCGACCCACGGGCGTGTTCATGTCGAGATCCATTGCGATCTCGCCCGCCTTGCCCGCCAGCGCCAGCGTCTTGCGGTCCGTCCCCAGATGCAGCGCGAACGAAGCCAGGGCTTGCGAGGGCTTGGGGTTGCTGACCGTGAGATCCACGCTGGCCAGCGCGCTGCTGTCGTAGTCCATCAGCCCGGCCAGATCCAGCTTGAGCGCGCCGGCTTGGCCCAGGCCGTCCAGCGCCTTGTCCAGACCCTCGGCGAGCCGGGCCAAGGCCTCGCGTTCGGCCTTGCTCAGCGGGCCCGAGCTGCCGATCTCGACCTGAAGGCCGCTGCGGCCTTCGTGCTCGCTCGTGGCGATCTTCAGCGCCACGGTCTGCCCCGAGAGGGTCCGTATCTTCAGGCTGACCTGGGCCGCGTCTGCGCCATCCAGCGCCGGGGCCGCGAGGGCGCTCGTGCGATCTGTGGCCATCGCGTCGGCCGCAGGCGGTGCCGAATCATCGACCAGGGTCTGGCGATAGTCCGACTGCGTGCTGGCGAGGTGTGACAGCAGTGCGCCGCCCAGCCCGCTCCAGCGCCCGGCCAATCCGCCGGCACTGCCATTGCGCGCCATCAGGCTGCTGATGGCGTCTTGCTGCGGCGAAGCCCAGGACCGGGTCGTCGCGAACGGCGCTTCGTCGACAGCCCTGGGTTTGGCATAGACCACCGTGGCGGCGGCCGCAGCGTCCAGTGTCACCCGTGTGGACGCTGGCGAGGCACTGCCCTCTACCGCCACGGCGGTAGGCCGGGCCGGCGTAGCCGTGCGCACGGGGCTGAGGTGTTGTGTCGGCAGGCTCAAGCCCGCTGAGCTGATGCGTGTCATTCGAGTCGGAGTCTCCCTGATTGTTCTGGGCCCGCAGCGCGGCGCGGACCTTGTCTGCTGTATCGGCAGCGCTTTGCAAATCTGGAGTACCGCGCCGGCTCGGTCGCCAGGGTATCCCCCAGGAACGCTGCCTTTGCAAAGTTGTAGGATGACCTGATGAATTTCAGCTTCTTCCCATCGTGTCACTGAACGCCGCAGCGCACAGTGCGCCACGGCTGCAGGCCAGCCGCCTGTCCGACCGCCTCGCCGCCTTGCTGGCCGGGCAGATCGAGGCTGGCAGCCTGGCGCCAGGCGCCCGGCTGCCGACCGAGCAGCAGCTCAGCGAGTTGCATGGCGTGTCGCGCACCGTGGTGCGCGAGGCGGTGCATCAGCTGAAGTCGCAGGGTCTCCTGATCTCGCGCCAGGGCTCGGGCGTCTATGTCGCGCCGCCGGCCGCCAACAAGCCGCTGGCCTTTGATCCGACGGTGCTGGAGTCGCTGCAGGCGGTGGCACAGATCGTCGAGGTGCGACGCGCGCTGGAAGGCGAGATCGCGGCGCTGGCGGCCGAGCGGGCCTCGCGGGCCCAGATTGCGGCGATACGCAAGGCCTTGCAGGCCATCGAGGTGGCCGTGGCCGCCGGTGGTGACGGGGTCGATCAAGACCTGGCCCTGCACCGCGCGATCGCCGAGGCCTCGGGCAATCCGCAGTTCGGCCGCCTGCTCGGCTTTCTGGAGCAGTATCTGCGCGAGGCGATGCGGGTCACGCGCGGCAATGAGGCGCGCCACCGCGGCTTTGCCGAGGCAGTGCGCCAGGAGCACAGCGCCCTGGTCGAGGCGATCGCGGCGCGCGATGCGCTGACGGCGCGGCGCGTGGCCACCGGCCATATGGAACAGGCGGCGAGGCGACTCGAGATCGCCGGCGTGCTGAAAGCCGGCAAGTCAACAAAGGCAAAGCAATGACGGCAGCACAGACAACAAGCGCGAAGACCCTGGGCGTGATCGGTCTGGGCTCGATGGGCTTCGGCGCGGCCGTATCGGCGCTGCGGCGCGGCGTGCCGACCTGGGGCCTGGATCTGACGGCCGCCGCGCGCGAGCGTTTCGCGGCCGAGGGCGGCTCGGCCACCGAGTCGCTGGCCGAGCTGGCCGCGCACTGCGATGTGGTCGTGGTGCTGGTGGTCAACGCCGTGCAGACCGAGCAGCTGCTGTTCGGCCATGGGACGGCCAAGGGCTTGAGCGAGCTGCTGAAGCCTGGCTCGGTGGTCGTTAGCTCGGCCACGGTCGACCCGACGCTGCCGCCGCTGTGGGAAGCACGCCTGGCCGAGCGCGGCCTATGGCTGATCGACGGCCCGGTCTCGGGCGGCGCGAAGAAGGCGGCCGAGGGCCAGATGACGGTGATGGCCTCGGGCAAGCCCGAGGCCTTTGCGGCGGCCGGCGCGGCGCTGGAAGCGATCGCCGGCAAGGTCTACCGGCTCGGCGACAAGGCCGGCGTCGGCTCCACCGTCAAGATGGTCAACCAGCATCTGGCCGGCGTGCATATCGCGGCGGCCTGCGAGGCGATGGCGCTGGGCATGCGGGCCGGCGCCGATCCGCGCCAGCTCTACGAAGTGATCTGCAACTCGGCCGGCAGCAGCTGGATGTTCCAGAACCGCGTGCCCCATATCCTCGATGGTGACTACCGGCCACTGTCGGCCGTCAATATCTTCATCAAGGACCTGGGCATCGTGCTGGACGCGGCGCGCAAGCTGCACTTCCCGCTGCCGCTGGCGGCCCAGGCCCACCAGCTCTATCTGGCCACCGCCGCCGCCGGCCATGGTGCCGAGGACGATGCGGCGGTGATCAAGTTCTATGCCGAACTGGCCGATATCGAGCTGCCGAAGGCGAGCGCATGAGGGCGCAACGCAGCAGCATCGTGCTCGGCGTGATCGCCGATGACTTCACCGGCGCCACCGATGTGGCCAGCATGCTGGTGCGCGCCGGCATGCGCACGCTGCAGCTGATCGGCGTGCCGGGCGAGGGCGATGCTCTGCCCGAGGCGGATGCGGTGGTCATCGCGCTGAAGTCGCGCACCACGCCGGCCGCCGAGGCGGTGGCCGAGTCGCTGGCTGCGCTGCGCTGGTTGCAGGCCGCCGGCGCGCGCCAGTTCTATTTCAAATACTGCTCCACTTTCGACTCCACCGCGGCCGGCAATATCGGCCCGGTGACCGAGGCGCTGATGGCGGCGCTGGGCACGGACTTCGCGATCGCCTGCCCGGCCTTCCCGGAGAACGGCCGCACGGTGTTCCGTGGCCATCTCTTCGTGGCCGACCTGCTGCTCAGCGACTCGGCCATGCGCGATCACCCGTTGACGCCGATGCGGGATGCCAATCTGGTGCGCGTGCTGCAGCAGCAGGCGCCGCAGTCCCGCGTGGGCCTGCTGCGCTACGACAGCATCGCCCGGGGCGTGGGAGCGACGCGTGAGCGCATCGCGGTGCTGCGCGGCGAGGGCGTGCGCCTGGCCGTCGCCGATGCGATAAGCAACGAGGATCTGCGCGTGCTGGCCCAGGCCTGCGACGATCTGCCCTTGATCACCGCCGGCTCCGGCGTCGCGCTGGGCTTGCCCGAGGTCTATGCCGCGCGTGGCTGGCTCCAGCCCGATGCCGGCGCGGCCGTGTTGCCGGCGGTCGGCGGCGCGGCGGCGGTGCTGTCGGGCTCCTGCTCGGCGGCGACCAATGCGCAGGTCTGTCACTGGCTTGGTGACGGACGTCCGGGCTTCCAGATCGATGCATTGGCATTGGCCGCCGGCGAAGCGCAAGCCGATCAGGCCCTGGCCTGGGCGACCCGGCAACCCGATCCGGTGCTGATCTATGCGACGGCGGAGCCCGCCGATGTGAAGGCGGTGCAAGAGGCCCTGGGCGTGGCGCGGGCCGGTCAGCTGGTCGAGCACTGTCTGGCCCAGATCGCGCAGGGGCTGGTCGAGCGTGGCGGCGTGCGCCGCCTGGTGGTGGCCGGCGGCGAGACCTCCGGCGCGGTGGTGCAGGCCCTGGGCGTGCGCTCGCTGCGCATCGGCGCGACGATTGATCCGGGCGTGCCCTGGACGCAGGCCGAGGGCCGGGCGCTGTTGCTGGCGCTGAAGTCCGGCAATTTCGGCAGCGTCGATTTCTTTGCCAAGGCGCTGGGGATGGTGAGCTGATGATGGACAGCTTGCGCACCGAGATCTGCCGCGTCGGCCGCTCGCTGTTCGAGCGCGGCTATGTGCATGCGACGGCCGGCAATATCAGCGTGCGCCTGCCCGATGAGCAGGGCTTTCTGATCACACCCACCGACGCCTGCCTGGGCTTTCTGAATCCGCAAGACCTGGCCCTGGTGGCGCTGGATGGTCAGCAGCTGTCCGGCGCGCGTGCCAGCAAGACCCTGGCGCTGCACCGGCGCATCTATGAGGCCGAGCCGCAGGCAGGCTGCGTGATCCACACCCACAGCAGCCATCTGGTGGCGCTGAGCCTGGCCGGCGTCTGGCGCGAGCAGGACATCCTGCCGCCGATCACGCCTTATTACGTGATGAAGGTCGGCCATGTGCCGCTGATCCGCTACCACCGGCCCGGCGACCCGGCCGCAGCCGAGGCCGCCGCCGCCGCGATCCTGCGGGCCCAGCGCAGCGGTGCACCGATTCGCGCACTGCTGATGGATCGGCTGGGTCCCAATGTCTGGCACGACTCGCCGGCCCAGGCGATGGCGGTGCTGGAAGAGCTGGAAGAGACCGCCCGGCTGTGGCTGATCAGTGATCCGAAGCCGGCACCGCTGAACGATCAGCAGATCGACGAGCTGCGCCAGCATTTCGGCGCGCGCTGGTAAGAAGGAAAAACACATGCCCCGTTTCGCCGCCAATCTATCGATGATGTACACGGAGCATGATTTTTTCGACCGCTTTGCGGCGGCCGCGCGCGATGGCTTCAAGGCGGTCGAGTATCTGTTTCCCTACGCCTTCGAGCGGACTGAGCTGGCCGCGCGGCTGCGCGATGCCGGCTTGCGCCAGGTCTTGTTCAATGCCCCGCCCGGCGACTTCGAGGCCGGCGAACGCGGCATTGCGGCGCTGCCCGGCCGTGAGGACGAATTCCGGCGCGGCTTTGTCGAGCAGGCCCTGCCTTATGCCGAGGCCCTGGCCTGCCCGCGCATCCATGTGATGGCCGGCCTGCGCTCGGCCGGTGCCGTGCGCGAGACCTATCTGGCCAATCTGGCCTGGGCGGCCGGGCAGGCGAGGGCGCAAGGCCTTGAGGTGCTGATCGAGCCGATCAACACCCGCGACATTCCCGGCTACTTTTTGAACCGCCAGGACGAGGCCCATGCGCTGATCGCCGAGATCGGCGCGCCGAATCTGAAGCTGCAGATGGACCTCTATCACTGCCAGATCGTCGAGGGTGATCTGGCGACGAAGCTGCGCCAGTACCTGGTGCCCGGCGGTGCGGTGGGCCACATCCAGATCGCCGGCGTGCCGGATCGGCACGAGCCCGATCTCGGCGAGCTGAACTATCCCTGGCTGTTCGCGCTGCTCGACGAGCTGGGCTACGCCGGCCATGTCGGCGCCGAGTACCGGCCTCGGGCAGGGACCTCGGCGGGCCTCGGCTGGTTCGCCCCCTACAAGGATTCCCAATCATGAAGCTTTTGATCACCGGCGGCGCCGGCTTCCTCGGCGCGCGGCTGGCGCGCACCTTGCTGGCGCGCGGCAGTCTTGCCGGTCAAACGATCGAGGCCCTGGTGCTGGCCGATCTGTTCCCGCCGCCGGCCGACCTGCTGGCCGATGCGCGCGTGCAGGCACGCACTGGTGCCTTGCTCGATCAGTGCGTGGGGCTGGGTGCGGAGGGCTTCGACGGTGTGTTCCATCTGGCATCGGCCGTGTCGGCCGAATGCGAGGCCGATTTCGAGCTGGGCCTGCGCTCCAATCTCGACACGACCCGGGCTCTGCTCGACGCGCTGCGGGCGGCGCAGAAGCCGGCGCGCCTGGTGTTCGCCAGCTCGGTCGCGGTGTTCGGCTCCGACCCGGCGCTGCCGCTGCCGGCCGTGGTGCGCGACGACACACTGCCGACGCCGCAGTCTTCTTATGGCATCCACAAATTCATCTGCGAGCAGCTGGTGGCCGACTACAGCCGCAAGGGCTATATCGACGGCCGCACGGCGCGGCTGATGACGGTGTCGGTGAGGCCGGGCCGGCCCAATGGCGCGGCCTCGGGCTTTCTGTCGGCCATCATCCGCGAGCCGCTGGCGGGCCTGGACGCGGTCTGCCCGGTGGCGCCGGACACGGCGATCGCGCTGGCCTCGCCGGCCACCACCATTGACGGGCTGATCAAGGTCTACGAAGCCAGCCGCGAGGATTTCGGCGGCCGCACCGCCTTGAACCTGCCGGCGCTGACCGTCACCGTGCAGCAGATGCTGGACGCGCTCGCCACCGTGGCCGGGCCCGAGGCGGTGGCGCAGGTCAGCTTCCGGCCCGATGCCGGCGTGGCCCGCATGGTGGGCGGCTGGCCGGCGCGCTTCGAGTCGCAGCGCCAGGCGCGGCTGGGGCTCGCCCCCGACAGCGATTTTCTCAGCATCGTCAGGCAGTACCTGCAGGACAACCCCGCCGCCGTCAGCGTGCCGCTGCGGCTCTGACTTCCATTTCTTCAACCCTTCGTTATAGAAAAACAGGAGACAAACCATGACAAAGAACGCTATCCAAGGGGCCGCCCTGGCCCTCATCGCCATGACCGCCCTCACCGGTGCCGCCTCGGCCCAGACCGTGCTGAAGATCGGCTACGCGACCAGCAAGGAGTCGCATTACGGCGTCGGCTCGACCGCCTTCTGCGACGAGATCGAGAAGGGCACGCAGGGCCGCTACAAATGCCAGCAGTTCCCCAGCTCGGCGCTGGGCGGCGAGCGCGAGCAGATCGAGGCGGTGCAGCTGGGCACGCAGGACCTGACCAACACCTCGACCGGCCCGCTGGGCAACTTCCTGCCCGAGGCCAAGATCTTCGACATCCCCTTCCTGTTTCGCGACTACAACCACGCGCGCCACACGATGGACGGACCCATCGGCCAGGACGTGCTGAAGAAGCTGCAGGGCAAGGGCCTGATCGGCCTGGCCTGGACCGAGAACGGCTTCCGCCACATGACCAATAGCAAGCGCGCCATCGTGCAGGCCAGCGACGCGTCGGGCCTGAAGCTGCGCACGATGGAGAACAAGGTGCATATGGAGGGCTACAAGACCTTCGGTCTGCTGCCCACGCCCATGCCCTTCCCGGAGCTGTTCACCGCGCTGCAGCAGGGCACGGTCGACGGTCAGGAGAACCCCATCCCGGTGATCCTGTCGTCCAAGTTCTCGCAGGTGCAAAAGCATCTGTCGCTGACCGGTCACGTCTACTCGCCGGCCGTGCTGCTGCTGTCGCCGACGGTCTGGAACAAGCTCAACGACGCTGACAAGAAGGTCTTCATGGAAGCGGCCGCCAAGGGCGCCGCGGCGCAGCGCAAAAAGGTCAACGACGACGAGAACAGCGGCATCGCCCAGCTGAAGAAGGACGGCATGCAGGTGGTCGAGAAGGTCGATGGCGACAGCTTCCGCAAGGCGGTGGCCCCGGCCTATGCCGGCTTCGCCAAGGAATTCGGCGCCGACAAGATCGCCGCCATCCAGGCCGTCAAGTAAATCCTCAGCCCGGCGCGCCCACACGGGCGCGCCCCAGGAGTCGTGATGCGTGAAATCTTGTTGGCGGTGGACCGCCGGCTGAGCAATCTGTCCCTGCATATGGCCTGTGTGCTGCTGGCCGTGATCAGCTGCCTGGGGATGTGGCAGGTGGTGTCGCGTTTCGTGCTGTCCCAGCCCTCGACCTGGACCGAGGAGGCCATGCGCCGCCTCTTGATCTGGTGCGTGATGCTGGGCGTGGTCGTGGCCTTCCGGCGCGGCGCGCTGGTGTCGGTGGACCTGATGCTGCGCCTGAGCAAGGGGGCCTGGCGGCATCTCGTGCGCGTGGTGATCACCGTCAGCTCGCTGACCTTTCTGGGCGTGCTGCTGTGGTTCGGTATCGATCTGGCCTGGCGTGTGCGCTTCCAGACCTTTGCCAGCATGGAGATCTCGATGGCCTGGGCCTATGCGGCGCTGCCGGTGGGCGCCGCGCTGGCCATCGTCGCGGTGCTGGCCCAGCACCTGGATCCGATCAATGAAGAGCTGGAATTGGCTCAATAAGACTACAGGTTCCGCATCATGTCCCTGACTCTGATGATCACGATGCTGCTGGCCTTTGCCTTCAGCATCTCCATTGCGGTCGCCATCGGCGGCTCGGCGATGCTGGGCATCGCGCTGTTCGATCCCGACAAGCTGGTGCTCGCACCGAAGGAGATGTTCACCGCGATCGACAAGTTCCCGCTGGCGGCCGTGCCCTTCTTCATCCTGGCCGGCAATCTGATGGAGAACGGCGGCATCTCGCGCCGCCTGGTCGAGTTCGCCAAGTCGCTGGTGGGCGGCGTGCAGGGCGGCCTGCCGATGACCTGCGTGCTGACCTGCATGATCTTCGCGGCGGTGTCGGGCTCCTCGGTGGCCACCACCTTCGCGATCGGCGCCATCCTGATCCCGGCGCTGATCAAGCATGGCTATCCGCGCGAGTACGCGGCGGCGCTGCAGGCCACCTCGGCCGAGCTGGGCGTCATTATCCCGCCCTCGATCCCGCTGATCCTGTTCGGGGTCTCGGCCGAGGTTTCGATCGGCGAGCTCTTTATCGCCGGCATCGGTCCGGGCCTCCTGATCGGCGGGGTGCTGATGCTGTTCGTGCATCTGTACTGCCGCTGGAAGGGCTGGGGCCTGCAGGACGGCGATGGCCGGCTGGGCGTCGGCGCGGCTACGCTGCAGGCCGGCTGGGCGCTGCTGATGCCCGTCATCATCCTGGGCGGCATCTATGGCGGCATCTTCACGCCCACCGAGGCCTCGGGGGTGGCGGGGGGCTCTGCGCTGATCGTCGGCCTGCTGATCCATCGCGAGCTCAGGCTGAAGGACTTGATTCCGGTGTTCCGCAAGTCGGTGATCTCCAGTGCGGTGATCATGTTCATCATCGCCAACGCCGGCCTGTTCGCCTATCTGGTCACGCGCGCCGGCATTCCCGAGGCGCTGGGCACCTGGCTGACCGAGGTGCTGCAATCGCCGATGTGGTTCCTGCTGGGCGTCAATGCCGCGCTGTTTGTGATCGGCATGTTCATCGAGACTTCGGCCGCCATCATCGTGCTGGCGCCCATCCTGGTCCCAGTGGCCGTGCACTTCGGCGTGGACCCGGTGCACTTCGGGATGATCATGGTCGTCAACCTGGCGCTCGGCATGATCACGCCGCCCTTCGGCGTCAATCTGTTCGCGGCCTGCACGGTGGCCAGGATCTCGCTGGACCGCATCGTCAAGTACCTGCTGCCTTTTGTGCTGGTCATCATCGGCTGCCTGATGCTGATCACCTATCTGCCGCCGATCAGCTTGGCGCTGCGCGATCTGGTCTACGAGCCGGCAGCTGTCGTGGCGCCGCAATCCGCACCGGCCATCGGGCCGCAGTAGCAGTCAAGGGTTTGTCATAGTATTGTGATGACATAGTCATCATACCATCAGGCCAATACAAGCCTGGAGACATGAGATGGGTACTGGTACCTCGATCGCGCTGTTCGGCGCCGGCGGCAAGATGGGCTACCGCCTGAGTCGCAACTTGATCGGTTCGGCCTATGAGGTGCGGCACGTCGAGCCCGGCGCTGGTGGCCGCCAACGGCTCAAGGATGAGCTGGGCATCGACTGCGTCTCGGCCGAGGCGGCGCTGGATGGGGCCGAGGTCGTGATCCTGGCGGTGCCCGATACCTTGATCGGCAAGCTCTCTCACGAGATCGCGCCGCTGCTCAAGCCCGGCACCATGGTGATGACGCTGGACGCCGCCGCGCCCTTCGCCGGCCATTTGCCCGAACGGCCCGACCTGGTCTATTTCGTCGCCCACCCCTGCCATCCGCCGATCTTCAACGACGAGAGCACGCCCGAGGGCCGGCGCGATTTCTTCGGCGGCCTGCATGCCAAGCAGTCGGTGGTCAGCGCGCTGATGCAGGGCACCGACGGCGACTTCGCGCTTGGCGAGGACATTGCCAAGACGATTTACGCGCCCATCCTGCGCTCCTACCGGCTGAGCGTCGAGCAGATGGCGCTGCTGGAGCCGGGTCTGTCCGAGACCGTCTGCGCGACCCTGCTGGATGTGATGCGCGAGGGCATGGACGAGGTCATCAAGCGCGGCGTGCCGGCCGAGGCGGCGCGCGACTTCCTCTTGGGCCATATGACCATTCTCGCGGCGGTGATCTTCAAGGAGATCCCGGGCCAGTTCTCCGATGCCTGCAACAAGGCCATCGCCTTCGGCAAGCCGCGATTGATGCGCGAGGACTGGAAGGGCGTGTTTGATCGCCCGGAGATCGCCGACAGCATCCAGCGCATCACCTGATGACGCCATGCCCTTACATAACGGAGACAGCCCTGCAAAAGCAACACCGTCTTTGCCGCGCCACCCTGCTGGCGGCCCTTGCCCTGATCACCGGCACGGCCGGTGCACAAACCGTGCTGAAGATCGGCTATACGCCGGCTAAGGACTCGCACTACTGGGTTGGTTCGGTGGCCTTCTGCGACGAGGTCGAGAAGGGCACGCAGGGCCGCTACAAATGCCAGCAGTTCCCGAACTCGGCGCTGGGCGGCGAGCGCGAGCAGATCGAGGCGGTCCAGCTGGGCACGCAGGATCTGGTCAATGCCTCGACCGGCGCACTCGGCAACTTCGTGCCCGAGACCAAGATCGTCGACATCCCCTTTCTGTTTCGCGACTACGAGCATGCGCGCCACACGATGGACGGCCCCATCGGCCAGGACCTATTGAAGAAGATGCAGGCCAAGGGCTTGATCGGCCTGGCCTGGACCGAAAACGGCTTCCGCCACATGACCAATAACAAGCGCCCCATCATGACGGCCGGCGACGCGGCCGGCCTGAAGGTGCGAACGATGGAGAACAAGGTCCATATGGACGGCTACAAGACCTTCGGTCTGCTGCCCACGCCGATGGCCTTTCCCGAGCTGTTCACCGCGCTGCAGCAGGGCACGGTCGACGGCCAGGAGAACCCGATCCCGGTGATCCTGTCGGCCAAGTTCGCCCAGGTGCAGAAATACCTGTCGCTGACCGGCCATGTCTATTCGCCGGCCGTGATCATCGTGTCGCCCAATGTCTGGAACAAGCTCTCCGAGCCCGACAAGAAGGTCTTTGTCGAGGCCGCGCAAAAGGGCGCCGTTGCGCAGCGCAAGAAGGTCAACGAGGACGAGGCCACCGGCATCGCCCAGCTGCGCAAGGACGGCATGCAGGTGATCGAGAAGGTCGATGGCGAGAGCTTCCGCAAGGCGGTGGCGCCGGCCTATGCGGCTTTCGCGAAAGAGTTCGGTGCCGACAAGATCGCAGCGATCCAGGCGGTGCGTTGATGATGGACCTGAAGCCCCAACTCAATCTGATCGCTGGCGAGCATGGCGCCGCCTTCTCGGGCCTGCGCATCGACGTGCTGGACCCATCCGACGGCCAGGTCTTCACCAGCCTGCCGCGCAGCGATGCGCGCGATATCGATGCCGCGGTGCAGGCGGCGCGCGCCGCCTTCCACGGCGCCTGGGGCCGCTGCACGGCCACCGAGCGCGGCCGCATCCTGACGAAGCTGTCGGCACTGATCCTGCAGCACCATGAGGAGTTGTCGCTGCTGGAGTGCGCCGACACCGGCAAGCCTATCCAGCAGGCCAAGGCCGACATCACCGCCTGTGCGCGCTACTTCGAGTACTACGGCGGCGCGGCCGACAAGCTGCACGGCGAGAGCATTCCCTATGCGGCCGGGAGCACCGTGATCGCGTTGCGCGTGCCGCATGGCGTGACCGGCCACATCATCCCCTGGAACTACCCGGCGCAGATCTTCGGTCGCTCGGTCGGCGGCGCGCTGGCGGCCGGCAATGCCTGCGTCGTCAAGCCGGCGGAGGATGCCTGCCTGAGCCCGCTGCGCATTGCCGCGCTGGCGCTGGAAGCCGGTCTGCCGGCTGGCGCGTTGAACATCGTCTGCGGGCTGGGCATCGAGGCCGGTGCCGCGCTGGCCGCCCATACCGGCATCAACCACATCTCCTTCACCGGCTCGCCGCAGACCGGCACCGCAGTGGCCCAGGCCGCTGCGGCCAACCATGTGCCGGTGACCCTGGAGCTGGGCGGCAAGTCGCCGCAACTCCTGTTCGCCGATGCCGATCTGGACAAGGCCCTGCCGGTGGTCGTCAACGCCATCGTGCAGAACGCCGGCCAGACCTGCGCGGCCGGCAGCCGCGTGCTGATCGAGCGTTCGATCTACGACACGGTGATCGCGCAGCTGAAGGCGCGCTTCGAGGCGCTGACGACCGGCGCCGGCAAGACCGGCCCCGACTGCGGGCCGCTGATCAACCGCCGCCAGCTGGACCGGGTGGCCACGATGATCGACGCGGCGCTGGCCGACGGCATCCAGCTCGCGGCCCGCGCCAAGCTGGCCGCCGATGCGCCGGCCGGCGGTTTCTACTTCCCGCCGATGCTCTTGGACGCCGTGCCCAGCGAGCACCCGGTCGCGCAGATGGAGGTCTTCGGCCCGGTGCTGGCGGCCTTTGCCTTCGACAGCGAGGACGAGGCCATCGCGCTGGCCAATGGCACGCCCTTCGGCCTGACCGCCGCGGTCTGGACCCGCGACGGCGCCCGCCAGCTGCGTGCCGCGCACCGCATCGAGGCCGGCCAGGTCTTTGTCAACAACTACGGCGCCGGCGGCGGCATCGAGCTGCCCTTCGGCGGCATGAAGCATTCGGGTTATGGCCGCGAGAAAGCCTTTGAGGGGCTGCGCAGCTTCACGACCATCAAGACCATTGCCATCCAACACGGCTGAGGAGACTTCGAGATGAGCGAAACCAAGAAACTGCAGGACCGCGTGGCCATCGTGACCGGGGCCGGCGGCGGCTTCGGCGAGGGCATTGCCAAGCTCTTCGCCGAGCTGGGTGCCAAGGTGGTCGTGGCCGACTGGCGCTTCGATGCGGCCGAGAAGGTGGCCGCGGAGATCGAGGCGGCCGGTGGCAAGGCCATCCCCGTGCATGCCGATGTGACGAAGAACGAGTCGGTCGCTGCGATGGTGGCCGCCACCGTGAAACAGTACGGCCGCGTCGACATCCTGATCAACAACGCCGGCACCACGCACAAGAACCAGCCGATGCTGGAGGTCGACGAGGCGACCTTCGACCGCGTCTACGCGACCAATGTGAAGAGCATCTATCTGGGCGCGATCCACACCGTGCCGCTGTTCAAGAAGCAAAAGCGCGGCGTCATCATCAATATCGCGTCGACGGCGGGCCTGCGCCCGCGGCCAGGCCTGTCCTGGTACAGCGGTACCAAGGGCGCGGCGATCACGCTGACCAAGGGCATGGCGATCGAGCTGGCGCCCGAGGGCATACGCGTCTGCGCGATCAATCCGGTGATGGGGGCGACCGGCCTGATCCAGGATTTCCTGCCCGGCGAGGACAGCGAGGCCACGCGGGCCAAGATCATCGCGACGATCCCAATGGGCCGCATGTCGACCCCGCTGGACATCGCCAAGGCCACGGCCTTTTTGGCCAGCGACGACGCGGAGTTCATCACCGGCGTCGCGCTCGAAGTGGATGGCGGCCGCTGCATCTGATGAGCGGCGAACGCATCCACGCCAGCTACTGGCTGGAGACCGGCGATGACCCGCGCCGCGCGGCCGAGGTCATCGCCGGCGAGCAGTCCAGCGGCACTTTTCTCGCGCTGGCGGCCGAGACGCCGGCGCTGAAGGCGCGGGCCGGCGCGCGAGTCGAGCAGTTGGACATCGTCGACACCAGCGATCAGCCCAGCCTGCCCGGCGGCATGCCGAGCAAGCGCTACACCCGCTGCAAGCTGGAACTGTCCTGGCCGCTGGAGAACCTCGGCCCCTCGCTGCCGAATCTGATCGCGACGATTGCCGGCAATCTGTTCGAGCTGCGCCAGGTCTCGGGTCTGCGCATCACCGATCTGCGGCTGCCGCCGGCCTTTGCCGCTGCCTATGCCGGCCCGGCCTTCGGCATCGCCGGCACGCGGGCGCTCGCCGGGGTGCCGGCCGGGCCGCTGATCGGCACCATCATCAAGCCCAGCGTGGGCCTGAATGCCGAAGAGACGGCCGAGCAGGTGCGCCAGCTGCTGGCCGGCGGCATCGACTTCATCAAGGACGACGAGCTGCAGGCCGACGGCCCGCATTGCCCTTTCGATGAGCGGGTGCGCGCGGTGATGGCCGTCGTCAACGCGGCCGCCGATAAGCTCGGCCGCAAGCCCATGGTGGCCTTCAATCTGAGCGGCGATCTGGACCAGATGCGGCGCCGCCATGATCTCGTGCAATCGCTCGGCGGCAGCTGCGTGATGGTCAGCCTCAATGCGGTGGGCCTGGTCGGCCTGACCGAGCTGCGCCGCCATGCCCAGCTGCCAATCCACGGCCACCGCGCCGGCTGGGGCTGGCTGAGCCGCTGCCCAGCGCTGGGCTGGGACTATGCGCCCTGGCAGCAGATCCAGCGCCTGGCCGGCGCCGACCATCTGCACGTCAACGGCCTGGCCAACAAGTTCAGCGAGCCCGACGACAGTGTGATCGCAGCGGCGCGCGCGGTGCTGAAACCGCTGTTCGAGCAGGCGCCGATGTCCGCGATGCCGGTCTTCAGCTCGGGCCAGACCGGGCTGCAGGCACCCGGCACCTATGCGGCGCTGGGCACGGCCGACCTGATCCACGCCGCCGGCGGCGGCATCTTCGGCCACCCCGGCGGCATCGCGGCCGGCGTCACCGCCTTCCGCCAGGCCTGGGCCGCGGCGATGGCCGGCACGCCCTTGCAGGACCATGCCCGCGAGCACGCCGAGCTGCGCGAGGCGCTGGGCTTCTGGTGAGCGTGATGGATGAAGAAGGCAAGACCTGGCCCCCGGGCCTGCTGCTGAGCTACTACGGCGACGATTTCACCGGCTCCACCGATGTGATGGAGGCCTTCACGGCCGCCGGTGTGCCGACGCTGCTGTTCCTGCGCCCGCCCACGCACGAGTGGCTGCAGCGCTTTCAGGGCCTGCGCTGCGTGGGCCTGGCCGGCCAGTCGCGCGGGCAGAGCCCCGCCTGGATGGATGCGCACCTGCCGGCCGCCTTCGCCAGCCTGGCCGCGCTCGGTGCACCGCTGCTGCAGTACAAGATCTGCTCGACCTTTGATTCCTCGCCCGCGGTCGGCTCGATAGGCCGCGCGATCGATCTCGGTGTGCCGCTGATGCCCCAGGGCCGCTGGTCGCCGATGGTGGTCGGTGCGCCGCGTCTGGCGCGCTACCAGGTCTTCGGGAATCTGTTCGCGGCCGTCAACGGTGTCGGCCACCGGCTGGACCGCCACCCGACCATGTCGCGCCATCCGGTCACGCCGATGGCCGAGTCCGATCTGCGCGTGCATCTGGGTGCGCAGACGCCCCGACGTATCGAGCTGGTCGATATGGTGCGGCTGCGCCAGGGTGCGGATCTGCAAAGCCTGCTGGGAGAGGATGTGCCGGTCGTGCTGATCGATGTGCTGGATGAGGAGACCCTGGCCGAAGCCGGCCGGCTGATCTGGCAGCGGCGCGGCGCGGGGCTGTTCAGTGCCTCGTCCTCGGGCCTGCAGTACGCGTTGGCCGCGCACTGGCGCCGCGAGGGCCTGCTACCGGCCCAGCCAGGGCTGCCGGTGGCCGCGCCGGTGGACCGCATCGCGGTGGTCAGCGGCAGCTGCTCGCCGGTCACTGCGGCCCAGATCGCGCGGGCCGCTCAGCAGGGCTTTGCCTGCGAGCGGCTGGACCTACCGCGCCTGCTGGCCTCGCCCGAGGCCGAGATCGAGCGCGCCGTGGCCGCCGCGCTCAAGGCGCTGGCCGAGGGGCAGAGCCCGCTGGTCTATTCCGCCACCGGCCCGGACGACCCGGCCGTGCTCAGCTTCGACGCGGCGGCCGCCGAGCAGGTGGGCCGCGGCCTG
>NZ_JAQOWX010000009.1:0-78313 GCF_028462495.1 Paucibacter sp. XJ19-41 | reverse complement strand
CGGCCGCCGCTGCCAGCAGCGGGCTGCGCCTGGCCGGCCAGCGGCGAGCCAGCAGGGCTGCCAGGGGCAGCGCTGGCAGCCACCCTGCGGCCAGGATGCCGGCATAGAGGGGAGCGAAGCCGATCAGGTCTTGCCAGGTCGCGCGGGCTCGTTCCGCGGCGGGGATGTCCACACCCAGGCCCACCAGCGCCTGCAAGTTCCATTGCGTCTGCACCACCGAGCCCCAGGCTCCAGCCAACAGCCAAGCCAGCAGCAGCGGCGCAAGATGCCGCGTCCATTGGGGGGACGGGGAAGCGCTCGTGGTGACCGATCTCATAATCTTCATTATGAAATACCTGCTTGCTTTTCTCCTGGGTGTGCTGGTTTGGGTCCCCTCGGTCCAGGCGGCTGGCTACCGGATCGAGACCGTGGCCGCCGGGCTCGTGCACCCCTGGTCTCTGGCAGTGCTGCCGGGCGGAGGCATGCTGGTGACCGAGCGCCCGGGCCGGCTGCGCCTGATCGAGCCCGGGCCTGATGGCCGACTGCAGTTGCGCGCCGAGCCCGTGGCGGGTGTGCCGCCGGTGCTGGCGCAAGGACAGGCCGGCCTGTTCGATGTGGTGTTGGATCCGGATTTTGTGAACAACGGTCGGGTGCTGTTGTCCTTCGCGCATGGCAGGCCCGAGGCGAACCATCTGCGGGTGATACGAGGCCGCTTCGATGGTCGCCAGCTGCAGCAGGTGCAAGCCATATTCACCTCCCAGCCTGCCAAGGCCGACACACAGCACTTCGGTGGGCGCCTGGCGTGGCTGGCCGATGGAACCCTGCTGTTTGGCATGGGTGACGGCAATCTGGAGCGCACCGATGCGCAGCGCCTGCACACGCACCTGGGCAAGCTGCTGCGCATCCAAGCCGACGGCAGCATCCCGGGTGACAACCCTTTCGTGAAGCGCATGGACGCCAAGCCGGAGATCTACTCCCTCGGACATCGCAACCCGCAGGGCCTGGTGGTGGTGGACGGTGTGCCGTTTGCCCACGAGCATGGCGCGCGGGGCGGTGACGAGCTCAACCGCATTCAGCCCGGCGCCAACTATGGCTGGCCCATCACCACGGGCGGCATCGACTACACCTACGCGCGCATCACGCCCTACCGCAGCCTGTCCGGCATCCAGCCGCCGCTGGTGGAATGGACTCCGTCGATCGCACCAGCCGGGCTGGCCTGGTACGACGGGGCCTTGTTTCCGGCATGGCGCGGCAGCTTTTTGGTCGCGGCTCTGGTCGAACGCAGCGTGCGCCGAGTGCCCATGGTCAAGGGCGTGCCGGGACCGCAAGAAGTGCTGTTCAAGGAACTCGGCGAACGCATTCGCGATGTGCGCGCCGGGCCTGACGGCGCGATCTATCTGCTGACGGACAGCCCCAATGGCCGCGTACTGCGGGTGGTGCCGGCATCTCCTTGAACGGCGACTGAATTTCGGCAGGTGCCATCGGCGTGGTCTGCTGTAGTCCCGGCCATCAGAGCTTGTAGTCGAGCGTCAGTCCGACGTTGCGCGGCGCGCCGTAGATCGCGCCGTAGGCAATTGTGCGCAGGTACTTCTTGTCGGTCAGATTCCTGACGTTCAATCGCAGCGTCGCTTGGTCGCTCAGCTCGTAGGCTGCAAAGGCGTCAGCGAGCAGATAGGCATCCTGGCGCGCGCCGCCAATCTTGAAGACGTCCGATTGCCATCGCGCCGCTACGCCCACACGCAGCGATGGCAGTGCAGGCAGGCGCGTGTCGGCACGAATGTTGAATGTCTTGCGCGGGATCCATTCGCTGGTGTCGCCGCCGGTCGGGCCGGTCAGCTTGAGGTGGGTGTAGCCGGCGGTCAACTGGGTGTCCTTGGAGATGTGGCCCGTGATCTCGGCTTCAAAGCCGCGTGACTTGACATCCCTGGGCTCATACCAGGACTGCTGGGCCACCGGGTCGAAGCCGGCCTCGACGGCAATGCCGTTCTGCTTCGCCTGGAAGACGGCGAAGGTGCTCAGCAGCTTGCGGTTCAACCATTCGGCCTTGACGCCGACTTCGGCATTGATGCCCTTCATCGGTGCAAGGAAGCCACCGGTTTTGAGGCGCTGGTCCTGGACCTGGAAGATGTCCGAATACGAGGCGTAGACCAGCGCCTCCGGCGTGATGTCATAGGTAAGGCCGAGGTAGGGGCTGGCCTTGTCGGTCTTCTCGTTGTCGAGATTGACGCCGCCGCCGTAGATCGAGGTGCCATTGCGCTTGAGGCTGATGGCGTTGACGCCCAGGATGCCCTTGAGGCTGTCAGTCAACGAAAGACGGGTGGCAGCGTAGAAGCGCGTCAACTTCTGCTCGCCGTCCGCGCCCGGCGTCGTGACACCCCAGGTCGGCTCCGGATAGACGTTGCCCGGATAGGGGAAGGCCGGCAACGTCGGGCTGGGGGCGCTGGTGATGCTGTAGGCGTCGGTCTTGGCGTCCAGCTTGGTGAAGCTCAGGCCTGCGGTGAGCTCATGCTTGCGCCCGAAGGCACGGAAGCGGCCGGTGACGTTGGCGTCGAAGATGTCGCTGGTCGACACGCTGTCGCTGCGGTAAGGCCAGCCGACAAGGCCGGTGTTGTCGGGTTTCAGCGCGCCGGTGAGCGAGTAGGCGTAGAACAGCTTGGTGTTCTCCTTGCCGTGGCGGTGGTTGTAGGTGAGCTTGCCCTCCCAGTCAGCTGAGAGCGTGTGGGTGTACTCGGCGAAGGCGTTGTAGGACCGGGTATTCCACCTCGTCCAGTCCTGTGCGGGGGACGCCGATCGGTCGAACTCGGCCTGGCTGCCGTCGGCGCGGACCAGGGTCAGCGAACCCCACATCGGCGAGCGCTGCTGGGCATCCGAGAATCCGAAGCCGAAGGTCAGCACGCCGCGGTCACCGATCTGACCGTCGACAACGCCATAGACCGTGCTGCGCTTGTCGTTCAGCGCGCGGATGTGGGACCCCTTGTCCTCTTGCGCTACGACGAGTCGACCGGCCCAGGAACCGTCGTCGCTGAAGACCTTGTTGTAGTCGAGCGCAACGCGCTTGAAGTCGTAGGAGCCGAGGCTCACGACCACTTCTCCGGTGTCTTTGTTGGTCGGACGCTTGCGCACATAGTTGATCGTGCCCGAGGCGTTGCCCAGGCCGGTCAGCAGGCCGTTCGCGCCGCGGATCAACTCGATACGCTCGAACAAGTAGGCGTCCTGCTGGCCGACAACGGAGCCCCAGTCATTGGTCATGCCCAGGCCATCGACCTGGGTCAGCATGACCTGGAAGCCACGTGCGTTGATTTCGGCACGGTTGGTCTCGTACTGCTCGACGTTGACGCCGGTACCGTAGCGCAAGGCGTCGAGCGTGCCGGTGATGCCGAAGTCGGTCAGTTCTTCCTTGCCGATCGTGCTGATCGACTGGGGCGTGTCCTTGAGCGCCAGTTGCAGATTGGTCGCGCCTTTGGAGACACGGCTCTCGCGCTTGCCGGTCACCTCGATCTTCCCGAGCGTGTTTTGGGCGTGGGCGATATCGCTCATGGCGAGTGAGGCTGCGAGAGCGCAGGCGGTCAGCAGGAACTGATGCTTCATTCTTGAATCCGTGGTGGACAGTCTGGAGTTCGGGGTGTTCTTCGCGAGGCCGAACAGTCGCTGGCCGATGCCCTGGGTCCGGGCGCCAGTGGTCGGCTCGCACATGCACAGGGGTGGGGGAGAGTGCGGATGCGACTTTATATTAAATGAGATTGAGTCGCATTATCTAAATACGACTTGAGTGCGATCGTGGGGCGAAGGCGACGTTTTGCGTTCCGTGACCGCCGGGCCGGCGCGGAGTAAAGCCGTGGCAACCGCCCTGCGCCACGCCACCCGGCGGCTCAACGCCGGCCTCCTCAAGCAGTGGTTGACCCGCCTGCGCTACTGGAGCCACAGCCACTGGGTCCGCATTGCTTTAACAAGACGTATTCTCATTTAAACTTCTGCTGGCTGGATGGCAGCTACGACTGCGTCATGGACGCTTTGAGGACTCCGAATGACATCTCCGACGCTGCGCCTCTGGGCTTGGCCTTTGGCCCTGGGTTTGCTGACCGTCAGTGGGCTGCTGAGCGCACTGGTCTCCGAACATTGGGGTGATGCCTGGTCCTGGCTGGCGCTGGGCGGGCCGGTGCTGGTGATGGCCTGGCATGGTTGGAGGACGCCGCGATGCTGAGCGCCCGCGCCCTCAAGACCTGGTCCTGGCTGCACAAATGGAGCAGTCTGATCTGTACCGTCTTCATGCTGCTGCTGTGCCTGACCGGGCTGCCGCTGATCTTCCACCATGAAATTGGCCACCTGCTGGGCACTGAAATCGAGGCGCCCGAGATGGCCGTCGACAAGCTGCCAAACCCGCCGCGCGTCAGCCTGGACCAGGTGCTGGCCACGGCGCGTGCCGTGCACCCCGACCGCGTCGTGCAATTCGCTTCGCCGGACGAGCATGACGACCGCATCTGGTTCGTCACGATGACGCCGACACCGGCACCCACCGAGGACTTCAAGTCGGTGGTGGTCGATGCGCGAAACGGCGAGGTGCTGGGCCAGCCCAAGTTCAACGAGGGCTTCATGCATCTGATGTTCCGCCTGCATGTGGATCTGTTTGCCGGTCTGCCGGGCAAACTGTTCCTGGGTTTGATGGGACTGCTGTTGCTGGTGGCCATCGTCACCGGGGTGGTGCTGTACGCGCCCTTCATGCGCAAGCTGGCTTTTGGCGACGTGCGGCGCGAGAAGTCGACGCGCATCAAATGGCTGGACCTGCACAATCTGCTGGGCATCGTGACCCTGGTGTGGTTCTTCGTCGTTGGCGCCACCGGCATGATCAACACCTGGGCCGACCTGCTGATCAAGTACTGGCAGTACGACCAGCTCAGCACCTTGCTGGCGCCCTACAAGGATCAGCCTACCGTGACTGTCGCCGAGCGAGGCTCGGTCCAGGCCTCGCTGGACGCGGCCAAGGCGCTGGCGCCCAACACCAAGCTGTCTTTCATCGCCTTCCCTGGCACGGCGTTCTCGAGCCCGCACCACAACACCTTCTTCTTGCGCGGCAACGAGCCGCTGACCTCGCGTTTGCTGCAACCTGTGCTGGTTGACGCGAAGACCACCAAGGTCACTGCTGCGCCCAGCCTGCCCTGGTACCTGACCGCGCTGCTGGTCTCGCAGCCTCTGCACTTCGGTGACTACGGCGGCTTGCCAATGCAGATCATCTGGGCGCTTCTCGATATCGCTACCATCATCGTGCTGGGCAGCGGTCTGTATCTGTGGGTCAAAAAGCGCCAGCCGCGTTCGCTGAGCGACGAAGCGGGCGTGGTCCTGCCTGCACAGGTCTGACAAGGCCTCGGTCGATGTTCGAGCGTTACCACCGCGAGTTGCTGAACTTTTTTGCTCGGGCGATGGGCGACCGCGAGCGCGCTGCCGATGTGGTGCAGGAAGCCTATGCGCGGGTCCTGGCCACACCGGCCGTGCAGGTTCGGGATCCACGCGCGTTGCTTTACCGCACGGCCAAGAACATCGTCATCGACGAGTATCGGCGAGAGCAGGTACGCGAGCACGGGGCCGATGGTCCGGCGCTTGATGTGGAGGAAGCCTTGGCACCCGCTCAAGGCCAACCCGATGCGCGCCTGGCGGCGCGCCAGCAGGCCGAACGTTTGCTGGCAGCCATCGATGCACTGCCGCCGCGCTGCAAGCAGGCGTTTGTGCTCTACAAGCTTGACGATGTCCCTCAGGCCGAGATCGCAGAACGCATTGGTATCTGGGTTTTGCCTGTCTCGCCTTGGCGATGCCGCGCCACTGGAGCGAGGTCAGCGGGCGGCCCGTCGATGTGGTCGCCGGGCTGGCAGTTGCTAAGCCGCTTGGGCTTCGGCGGGCTGCTGTTCGCTTATGGCTGCTGCCTTGTGCGCGATGGCGCCAGCTTTGGGACTGTGCTGTGGATCGTGCTGATCGCATTGACCGCCACTGTGGTGGCGCTGACGCTCGCGTTCAAGCCGAGCTGGCTGGTGTCGATGCTGCGTGCAGGCACTGCTATTGAAGCTTGTAGGAAATAGCGGGTGCGTTCCCTGTTTTCATTGTTCAAGTGCGGTGGGGCGACTAAACGCGTCCGTGAGCCACGCCATGGCTTGCCCGAGCTCAACGCTCTGAGGGTGACGCAGCTTGAAAGACACCATCCCGAGCAGTGCCGCCTTCAGCGCCTTGCTCGCCTGCTCCACGCTGAGATTCGAGGGCAGGGAGATTTCGCCTTCGGCAACTCCTTGCGCTAGGACGGCTTCGATCTGGCGTCGGTGCTGGTCGTTGGCGCTGCGAAGCTCTGCCCTGAAGTCCTCGTTGGCGGCTGTCCATTCGGTCTTGTGCAGAAGCAGGTCAAGGATGTGGCGCTTCAGCCCATCCTGGTCGAGGTCCGCGATCCAGGCGGTCATCAGCTCGCGCAGGCGCTCCAGCGGCGACTCGGCGCCGTCTTGGTGTTCGGCCGAATTTGAACCCCAGGCGACCAGGCGGCAGACGGCCGCGAATACATCCGTCTTGTCCTTGAAGTGGAAGTAGACCGCGCCGCGCGTGACCTTTGCGCGCGCGGCGATCTCCGTCAGTCCGGCAGACCCATAGCCTTGCTCCGCGAACACCTCCACCGCTGCGAGCAAGATCTGCTGGCGCGTCTGTTGGGCTTCAATGGCTGTGCGTTTCACGCTGGCAAAACTCCGGTTGCGTTCATGGGCGCTGCTGGGCTGGTCTGACCTGGAAATTATCGAGTCGATAGCGGTCCGCTGCGCGGATCGATACCCAGCCGAGACCATATCGAGACGACTCTGCGGGGCGCTGCGCGCCACACTGCGGCGCATGCCAACTGGCACCCGAGCGCCGCAGCGCAGCACCAAGCAAGAGGACATCTGATGAGAAACAACGGCCCCACGACCGGGCGCGAGTACCTGCTGCCCCCCGGACAGAGTTTGATGTCGACCACGGACCTGAAGGGGCGCATCACGCATTGCAATGCCGCCTTTGCACAGGCCAGCGGTTTCACGCGCGAGGAACTGCTGGGGCAGCCGCATAACTTGATCCGCCATACCGACATGCCGGCGATGGCTTTTGCCGATATGTGGCGCACGATCCAGAGCGGCATGCCCTGGACCATGCTGGTCAAGAATCGCCGCAAGAACGGTGATCATTACTGGGTGCGCGCGAATGTGACGCCGCTGCTGGACGAAGGGCGGGCCATCGGCTATTTGTCGGTGCGGACGGTGCCGGGTCGGGCCGAGGTGGCCGAGGTGGAGGCACTTTACGCCAGGCTGCGCGCCGATGAGTCCCGAGGCCTGCGCCCGCCCTTTGTGATTCAGCACGGCCAGCTGCGGCGCACCGGCTGGTCGGGGCTCGCGCAACGAGCTGCGACTCAGCTGCGCCGGATGGCAGTGGCTGTGCCCGCCGTGCTGGCCACATTGGTGGCCGCCAATCTTGGCGCCGGTTTTGGCATCGACATCGCGATGCTCGTGGCGCTGCCGCTGACCCTGCTGGCGACGCTGGTCCAGCAGCGATGGCTGGAGGCGCCGCTGCGCACACTGTCGAGCTTTGCCAGCGGCATCGCAGCGGGAGACTTCAGTCGGAGGCTGGCGGTGAACGGCGGTCGGCTGATCGGGCAGTTGGAGCGTGCGCTGGGCCAGCTCAGCGTCAATTTGCAGGGCATGGTCGGTGATGCACGCTCGGAAGTGGTGGCGATGGAAGAAGTGGTGGCCGCCGTTGTCGCGGGCAAGGAGTCGCTGTCCATCAGCACCGATGCGCAGGCGGCCGGCCTGCAGCAGTCCGCCGCTGCGCTCAAGCAGCTGACAGAGACCGTGCGGCACAACGTCCAGGCGGCCGAGCAAGGCGCCAGCCTGGCCGAGCAGACCCTGGCGGTGGCGCTGCGTAGCACGACCAGCGTCGACCATATGCGCGCGACCATGCGTGACATCAACGAAGCCACTGCGAAGATCTCGGACATCACCCAGGTCATCGACGCGATCTCCTTCCAGACCAATATCCTGGCCTTGAATGCGGCCGTCGAGGCGGCGCGGGCCGGCGAGCAGGGCAAGGGCTTTGCTGTCGTCGCCCAGGAGGTCAGGGCGCTGGCGGCGCGGACCACGGCCGCCGCCCGTGAGATCAAGGATTTGAGCCAGGGCTCGCAGAAGCGGGTGGCGGCCGGGGTCTCCGAGGTCGGCGGCGCGGCTGCTGCCATCAGCGATACGGCCTCGGCAGCGACCCAGCTGCGCCAGCTTGTCGATGGCGTCCACCGTGCCAGCCGAGAGCAGTTGCAGGCCATCTCCGAGATCAGCGCGGCCGTCGAATCGCTGGACGATATGACCCAGCGCAACTCGATGCTGGTCGATCGACTTTCCAGTTCCGCAGACTCGCTCTCCGGCCAAGCCAGAACCCTGGCCTCCTCGGTCAGTCTTTTCCGGACCTAGACATGAATCATCCCACGCGCCCAGCCCTTGTCCTCGATCCGGTCGAAGCCGCGCAGCACGGACAGGCCATCCTCGACAACGTGCTTGAAGCGATCATCACGACCGACTCGCAGGGCTTGATGACCTCGTTCAACCGCGCCGCCACACGCATCTTTGGCTACGACGCACAGGAGGTGATTGGTAGGAATGTCTCGCTGCTGATGCCCGCGCCCGACCGGGCGCAGCACGGCGGCTATATGGCGCGCTACGAGTCGACGCGCGAAGCCCGTGTCATCGGCGTGGGGCGCGAGACCTTCGGCCAGCACAAATGCGGCCTTGTCTTCCCGATCCAGCTGTCGTTGTCGGCTATCGAGCGCGATGGGCAGCTGAGCTATGTCGGTCTGGTCCGCGACATCTCCGAGCAAAAGGAGGCCGAGTCGCACATTGAGCGGCTGGCCTACTACGACGCCCTGACCGGTCTGCCCAACCGCCGCCTGCTGCTGGATCAGCTGGCACAGCTGCACAGCCGGTTTGCGAAGCAGGGCGGCCATGCGGCACTGATCTTTGCCGACATTGATCGCTTCAAGAGCGTCAACGACACCTTGGGCCATGCCGGCGGCGACGCGCTGCTGCGGGCGACCGGGGAGCGACTCAAGGAGTGCCTGGTTTCGCAGGGCCTGGTCGCCCGAATGGGGGGCGACGAGTTTGCGATGCTGATCCCGGATCTCGACGCCGACGCCGATATGGCCCAGCTGGAGGCGGCGCAATGGTGCCAGCGGCTTCTCCATCGCCTGCGCTGCGAGCACCAGCTTGCCGGCCATGAGTACCGGACCAGCGCCAGCCTGGGCGTGCTGCTGATCCGCGACGGCCGCGAGGCGCCCGAGGCCCTGCTGGCACATGCGGAGCTGGCGATGCAGCAGGCGAAATCGGAGTCGCGCGATACCTACCGCTTCTACGATGCCGAGATGGGGCGCTCGGCCGCCTTGCGCGCCGGCCGGTTGAATGATCTGCGTCTGTCGCTGCGACGCCAGGAGCTGGCACTGGTCTTCCAGCCGCAGGTGGACGAATGGGGTGATGTGCTGGGCGCCGAGGCGCTGCTGCGCTGGCGCCATCCGAGCCGCGGCACGGTGTCGCCGGCCGACTTCATCCCCTTGGCCGAGCAGAGTGGCTTCATCATCCAGATCGGTCAGTGGGTGCTGCTGCAGGCCTGCGACATGCTGGCCGCCTGGCGACGCCACCGGCACACAGCGGTCTTGTCGATCGCGATCAATATCAGCGCGACCGAGTTTCGCGACCCGGAGTTCGTGGCCACCGTGTCACGGGCCCTGGCGGTCAGCGGGGCGGACCCGCGCCGCCTGAAGCTGGAGCTGACCGAGAGCGTACTGACCGTCGACCTCAGCGATCTGGCGCAGAAACTTTCGGCTATCAAGCGCATGGGCGTCAGCCTGTCGCTGGACGATTTCGGCACCGGCTACTCCTCGATGGCCTACTTGCGCGAACTGCCGCTGGATCAGCTGAAGATCGACCGCAGCTTCATCGTCGAGATTGATCGCAGCGCGCGCGACGAGGTGCTGGTGCGCGGCATGGTCGAGATGTGCCGGGTGCTTGGCCTGTCGGTGATCGCCGAAGGCGTCGAGACCCCGAGCCAGCGCGAGCGCTTGCTGGCCTGCGGCTGCACCAGTTTCCAGGGCTACCTGACTGGCCGGCCGATGAGCGCCGAGGACCTGGACCGTCTGATCGGGACCGACAACGCCGCGCTGGTCTGAGCTGGCGCAGCTTCAGTCGCCTTCACCTCGCACGATGGCGCTGCACACCACATTGCGGCCCGCATGCTTGGCCGCATAGCAGGCCTGGTCGGCTGCCTCCAGCACCTCGGCGAGCGAGCGATGGCTGGCGTCGATCTCGACGGCACCGATGCTCGCCGTCACGCGCAGCGTCGGATCGCTCTCGCACACGCCTTCGAGCGCGACTCCGTAACGCATCTGCTCAGCAATCAGCAAGGCCCGGTCCAGGCCGCAAGCGGGCAGCAGCACCGCAAACTCATCCCCTCCCAGCCGACCCACCGTGTCGCCGGCGCGCACGCTGTCGCGCAGCACCTGGGCTACTTTCTTTAGGATGGTGTCACCGGCCGCGTGTCCGGCGCCGTCATTGACCTGCTTGAAGTGATCCAGGTCGATGAACAAGGCGCACGCCGCCTCTCGACGCCGTCGGTCGGCCACCAGTTGGCCCAGTTGTCGCTCGAACTCGCGGCGATTGACGAGCTCGGTGAGCGGGTCATGCGCCGCACGCCATTCCAGGCCCTCCCGTTGCCGGCGGGCGTCGGTTGCGTCCGAGGCGATCCAGATCGTGCGACGCTGGGCGCCGAGGATCGCCGCGCCGTGCACATGGGCCCACAGCGTCGAGCCGTCGCGGCGGCACAGCGGCAGTTCGGCCTCGAAGGTCCGGCCCTGCAAAAAGGTCGCCTCGGCCTCCTCACGCAGCGCATCATGCGCGGCCTCGGGTGCCAGCAGCTCGCCCCAGTGAAAGTTCAGTTCGCCCTGGCCATAGCCGAGCATCTGCTCGAACTGACTGCTGGCAAGTTCGATGCGTTGCTCGCTGGTGAAAGCAATGCCGACCGGGGCATGCGCCATCACCGCCTGCATCATCTTCAGCGACTGCTCGATATTGGCCCGACTGGCTGCCAGCTGCTCGCTGACATGCTTGAGCACGCGAGAGAGCTCGCCGACCTCGCCGCCTGCGTCCGGCCAGCCCTGCGCTGGAGGCTGTGCCGGGTCCACGACCAGCAAAGCCCGCTGGCGCAAAGCACCCAGCGGACGCAGCAGCCAGGCCGTGAAGCCGAAGATGGCGAGCGCCCCGGTCAGGCCCACACCAATGCCGAGCGCGACGGTGCGCGTGATCGCTTTGCCGGCCTCGCCGAATAGGGCCTCGGTCTCGCCGAGGCGGAACACCACCCAGTCGGTGCCCGGCACTGCGGCCATCGCGACGAAGCGCTCGCCGTAGCGCTCGGTCCAGGGCGCCGGCTCTAGCGGGCTGCCCTGCTGGCGCCAGCGGGCCACGGCCTGCTTCAGCTCGGGATCGTCGTCGACCAGACTCATCAAGCGCTGCTCATCCGCATGGGCCAGCACCCGGCCCTGCTGGTTGGCGACGACGGTGCGGATGCGCAGCTCGTCGAGCTTGGCGGTCTGGGCCATGCCGGACAGAAAATTGGAGGCGCGCAGCTTCAGTACACCGGCCAGCATCGGCGGCTGCGCCTGCCCGACCGGCAAGGGGCGGAGCAACACGACGCTGGACATCTGGGCGTCGCTCGCGGCGTCGGCGGGCGGTAGCAGCACTTGCGGCTCGCCATAGCGGCCGGCCGGCAGGCTACCGCTCGGCACGATGCGCAGTTCATCGAACAACATGCGCAACACCTCCTGGCGGCCCAGGAAGGATCGAATCTGATCCGGATCGGCCGCTTGCCCCCTTGGCCAGCCCCGGGCCGCAGCGGCCAGCGCCCGCTGGTGCTCGGCGACGTTGGCCGACAGCGTGGTCGCGAACTGCGCCGCACCGAGGTTGGACCCGATGATGGTTTGCTCGGTGCGGTTCTGTACCTCGCGCACCGAGAGGAAGACAGTGATCGCCACGCTCAGCGCGATCAGCAAGGCGCTGGCCATGGCCAGCCGCAGCTTCAGGGAGTCCATAGTGGTGGGGTTTCGCCGCAAGCCTCTGAACCCGGACTCGGGGTGACTCATTGTCGCGCCTGCAGCACCGGCTCGTACAGCTTTGCGCTAGGCATATGCAGAGCAAGGGGCTCAGGCGAGCAGCGCCCGGGCTCGCGCGACGACCGGGCTGGCGTCGAGGTCGTAGACGGCCAGCAGCTTCCTGAGCCGTTCCGGGTCGGCGGCCGGCGCCGCGTGAGCCTGGGCCGAGGCCAAAACCTGCAGTTCGTGGAATAGGGCCCCTTGCGCACGCGCGGTGGCTATGGCGCGCTGCCAACTGGCAGCTGCCGCATCCGTCTCGCCGTGCGCCATCTCGATCTCGGCCTGCAGGCCCAGCAGCAGCACCAGGACGGTCTGTTCGCCGACAGCCTCGGCGTGGGCGAGACCCTGCACGACGGATGCCTGGGCCTCATCCTGCAGGCCTATCAGGCGACAGGCCTGAGCATAGTGATAGTGGAAGCCGCCCAGCCCGGTCAGCATGCCCAGCTGGCGCGCATGGCGTGCGGCGGCGCGCATCTCGTCCAGGCCCTCGTCGTCGCGGCCCAGCGCCACCAAGGCGTGGCCATGCAGCCAGGCAAAACCGCTGCGTGCCTCGGGCAGCGACTGGTCGCGCACCAGCGCATAGAGCCGCTCAGTCAATGCGTAGGCGGTCTCGAATTCTTCAGCCAGGCTGTGCAGGATGGCGGCCGCATACAGGGCCATCGCTTCGCTCAGCGGATGGTGGCTGGCTGCGGCCTGCGCCACTGCACGCTCGGCCAGCTGGCGCGCTCGCCCTGGCTGGCCGGTGATCCAGTAGACCAGCACCAGTGCCCAGACAGCTTCGACACCGGGGTCCTGGACAAAGTTCGTCGGCGTCAGCCCGGCCGGCAGGCTGGCGTGGGCGTCGATGGCGCTCTCCAGTTGCGCCCGTGCCGCGTCGAACTCGCCCATGCACAGCTGCACGATGCCCATCGCGTTCAACCCCGCCAGACGCAGGGCCGGATCGGCACGCTGCGTGGCCAGGGCCTGCATCTCGGCGGCCAGCGTGCGGGCTTGCGCGAACTCGGCGCGGGCGAAGTGGACCCACCAGCAGCCTTGCAAGGTGCGCTGCCAGCCCGGGCCTTGCGTGGGTCCGAGTGCGCGTGCGCGCTCGAACGCGGCACCCACCTCGGGCGCGCTCAAGACATGCAGGCGTGTCAGCGCGACGGCTTCCAGCGAGCGCAGATCCTGCTCAAGCGCCGGCTCCATGCGGCCGGCTGCCAGCTGCAGCCCTTGCCGGGCGGCTTGCAGCGCTTCGCTCGGCGCGCCCAGGGCCATGGCTCTGGCCGCGACGACGGCGTGTTGCGCCGCAGCGTCCAGCGGCGCTTCGCCGCGCTCGAAGTGAAGCGCCAGTTCGGCCGCGATCTCGCCGGGGTTGTTGGCATGCGCAGCGGCCAGGGCTCCGGCCCATTGCCGGTGCCATTGCATGCGCTGCAGCGCCGGCAAGCGCTCGTAGAGCACCTGCCGGTAGAGGGCATGGGCGAAGGCGTAGCGGGCCGCGATGCGGCCGTCGGGGAGGGCCCGGGCGCCGCTGCAACCCAGCCAGGGCAGTCGGCCGGCGGCGTCCTCCAGCAGCGTCTGCACCTGCTCGGGCGGAAGCAGCGCGACCTCGGCCAGCGGCAGGTGCAGGAAGTCGACCCCGCCGACACTGGCGGCGCCCAGCACGCGTTGCTGCTCCGCCGGCAGACGGGCGATCTGGCCCGCGATGACGCCGGCGATGCCGCGCGGCACGGTCAGCGTGTCCAGGTCGGGGAAGTTCCAGCCGGTCGCGCTCGGGACGAGCTTGCCGCTGGCCCGGAGTTCCTCGACCACAGCATCGACGAACAGCGGCAGCCCCAGCGTGTGGGAATGCAGCACACGTACGAAGGCTTCGGGCGCGGCCTGCCCGAGACGGGCTTGCAGCAAGTCGCCCAGGTCCGCTTCGGACAGGAATTCGAGATCGATCTCCAGGCACAGCCGGCGGGGGCGCAGCTCCTGCCGCAGGGCTGCCAGCGGATGCTCCTGCAGTATCAGCTCGGCGGGCCTGAAGGTACCGATCAGCATCAAGGCGCCGCTGCCGCCACGCCGCCTCGCCAGGTAGCCGAGCAGCTGGACCGTGGCGTGGTCGCTCCACTGCAGATCCTCCAACATCAGCAACAGCGGCTGTTCGGCGCTGGCCCGATCGACCAGCTCGCCGAACTCGCGCAGCATGCGGTCCTGGGTCGCACCGGCGGCCTCGCGCTGCAATTCCCGTCTGTCCTCGTCGCTGACGAACCAGGGCAGCTGCAGGAGCCAGGTGGGCGCTACCCGGCGCATCAGTACGAGTGCCGCCGCGCCGCTGTCCGAGCGGCACAACGAGTTCAGTGCCTCCAGCACCGGCAGATAGGGCTCGGCCACGCCGTAATGTTCGACGCACTGGCCGAGCGCCTGCCGCACACCGGCGGTTGCCGCGAAGCGCTCCACCAGACTGCTCTTGCCGATGCCGGCCTCGCCGACGATGAAGACCAGCTGGCGCTGCCCGCCGCGCGCGGCGTCCAGGGCGTCCCGCAGTTGGGCCAGCACCGCAGCACGGCCGACCAGCCAATCGCCGGCCGGGTCGGCCGGGGCAATTGTGGGCACAGCTGACGGTTCGCCGAGCGGAGCGATAAAGCGGTAGCCACGTCGCGAGACGGTCTGGATATAGACCGGCTCCTGGGCATCGTCTCCGAGTGCCTGGCGCAGCTGGCTGACCAGATTCTTCAGCGCCGCCTCGTTGACATGACGATGGCCCCAGACGGCGTCCAGCAAGGTCTCCTTGCTGACCAACTGGCCGGCCCGGCGCACCAGCTCGCACAGCACCTGGAAGGCCCGCGGTGCCAGCTCGACGCTGGCTTTGTCGCGCTCCAGCCGCGCCTCGGCCTCGTCGATCTGGAATCGGCCGAACCGGGCCTGCAAGGGGTTTTCTTCGTTCATTCGAGCTGTGATCAATACCGAATCGAGACCGTCTCAAGACGACTTGCGGGCCGCCGGTCCCGACACTGCAGGGCATGACGCTGAACCCACACCCGAATCATCCGGCCGCTGGCGCTTATGTGCTGCGGCTACACCGCGATGCCTGCCCGGCAGAGGGCCTGCTGATGGGCCGCATTGAACATGTCGCGAGCGGCGCCTGGACAGACTTTACCAGCGCCCACGCTCTGATTGGGTGGCTGACCCGGCATGGCGCCGAGCTGCGTGCCGGGCCTGGCCAAGCCGAGGCACCCGCACCATGAGGACCCGAATGACCTTGTTAGTCGCGCTCGCAGCGGCCGTCGCTCAGGCGCAAGCGCCGGACATCGTGAGCTACCCCGCCCAGGGCCAATCTGCAGAACAGCAGCGCAAGGACAGGGACGAGTGCAATCAATGGGCCACGCAGACGGCTGGCACGTCCGCCGCAACGGCCGCAGCGTCCGCTGCCAGCGTGCCGAGCAGTATCGCGGCTAGCCGGTCTGCAGCGGCGGCCAGGTTGCCGGCCCTGCCCACCTTGCCGACCATTCCCGGACTGCCCGCGCCACCGCGCCCGCCGGAACTGTCGCAAGCGCAGGCAAACACTGCGATAGACGAGGCCTTGCAACAGCTGGCCCCGCGCCAGCAGCAAGCAGGTACTGGCGAAACGCAGAGCCCCACCTATGTGCGAGCACTGGCGGCCTGCATGGCCGGCCGCGGCTACGCCGTCAAGTAGTCATGCAAACAAGGAGAACCGCAATGAGAGTTCAATGGGCCCTCGCGCCCCTGGCCATGGCCGGCTTGCTGGCGGGCTGCCAGCGCCACGAAGCCGAGCCTTATGAAGAGATCCGTCCGGTGCAGAGCATCGTCGCTGGCCGCAGCGCCGGCACGGTCGGCGCCCGCTACTCGGGGGAGGTCGTCGCGCGCTACGAGAGCCGGCTCGGCTTTCGCACGGCAGGCAAGATCGCAGCGCGGCTCGTCGAGGTGGGCAGCGCGGTCAAGCGCGGCCAGCCGCTGATGCGCCTGAGCCCCGAGCAGGAGGTGTTGCAGGTGGTCGCAGCAGGGGCCGATGTCGATGCGGCGAGGAGCCGGGTCGCGCAGGCCCGTATCGATCTGCAGCGTACCGAGGCGCTGCTGGCCCGCCAGTTCGCTTCGCGCGCCGAGTTGGACCAGCAAAAGCTGGCCCTCGACCAGGCCGAGGCCCAGCTGCGTGCCGCGCTGGCCCAGCGCCAGGCGCAAGAGAACCAGCGCGGCTACACGGTGCTGACGGCCGATCGCGACGGCGTCGTGACGGCGATCACGGCCGAGGCCGGTCAGGTCGTCGCGGCGGGTCAGTCGGTCGTCACCTTGGCGGCCGACGGCGATCGCGAGGTGGCGATCAGCATCCCCGAGTCGCGTCTGGACGAGCTGCGCCAGGCGCGCGGCATGCAGGTGTCGGTCTGGGCCCATCCCGGCCGCAGCTGGAACGGTGAGCTGCGCGAACTCGCACCCGGCACCGACAGCGTCACCCGCACCTACTCGGCGCGCATCGCGATCCGCAACGCCGATCCGCAACTGCTGCGCCTGGGCATGACGGCCTCGGTGCTGGTCAGCAATGTCGAGGGCGCCAGCGCCATCCGCCTGCCGCTGACGGCCATTCTCGACCGCGACGGCCAGCGCCATGTCTGGATCGTCGACCCCAAGTCCTCGCGGGTCGGCCTGCGCCAGGTGGCGCTGGGCAGCGCCGAGGCCGACAGCGTCCTGGTCGCGTCGGGGCTCAACGGCGGCGAGACCGTCGTCACGGCCGGCGTGCACATGCTGCAGCCCGGCCAGCGTGTCAAGCCGCCGGTTGCGGCTGCTGAGACGGCTGACGCGGCCGCATCTTCGGGAGGCGGCAAATGAAGATCAATCTGTCCGAATGGGCGCTCAAGCACCAGCAGATGGTTGCCTTCTTGCTGATGCTGCTGACCGTCGCCGGCGTGCTCGCCTACGGCAGCCTGGGCCAGAAGGAAGACCCGGAGTTCACGATCAAGACCATGGTCGTGCAGGCCTACTGGCCCGGCAGCTCCTCGCAGCAGATGGCCGACCAGGTCACCGACAAGATCGAGAAGAAGCTGCAGGAGATCGCCGAGATCGACTACACGGCCACCTATGTGCGCCCCGGCGAGACCCAGATCAAGGTCAATCTGCGCGACTCGACCGCGCCCAAGGACGTGCCCGACGTCTGGTACCAGGTGCGCAAGAAGGTCGGCGACATCCGCCACACGCTGCCGCGCGAGGTGCAGGGGCCGTTTTTCAATGACGAGTTCGGCGACACCTTCGGCAATATGTATGCGCTGACCGGCGACGGTTTCAGCAATGCGCAGCTGCGCCAGTTCGCCGACGCGGCCCGCAATGAATTCCTGCGCGTGGGCGACGTCAACAAGGTCGACCTGGTCGGCAAGCAGGACGAGAAGATCTATGTCGAGATCTCCAATGCCAAGCTCGCGTCGCTGGGCATCGACCCCGCGCTGATCGCCACGACGCTGGCGCAGACCAATGCGGTCGCGGCCGCCGGCACGGTGCAGACCGTCGGCGAGCAGGTGCGGCTGACGGTGAGCGGCGAATTCGATTCGGTCGAGGGCATCCGCGACATCGGCATCCAGGCCGGCAACCGCAGCTTCAGGCTCGGCGACATCGCCAATGTCAGGCGCGGCTTCATCGACCCGGCCGTCGTCAAGATGCGCTTCAACGGCGTAGAGGCGGTCGGTCTGGCCGTCAGCATGCGCAAGGGCGGCGATGTCATCCACCTGGGCGAGGAACTGGACGCGACCGTCAAGCGCGTCAAGGCCAGCCTGCCTGTCGGCGTCGAGATCCACGCGGTCAGCGACCAGCCCCGTGTCGTTGCGGAGTCGGTGGCCGAGTTCAAGACCAGCCTGGCCGAGGCCGTCATCATCGTGCTGGCGGTCAGCTTCTTCTCGCTGGGCATGCGCGCCGGCCTGGTCGTCGCGCTGTCCATCCCGCTGGTGCTGGCGCTGACATTCTTGTCGATGTATCTGCTGGGCATCGATCTGCAGCGCATCTCGCTAGGGGCGCTGATCATTGCGCTGGGCCTGCTGGTCGATGACGCCATCATCGCGGTCGAGATGATGCAGCTCAAGCTTGAACAGGGCTGGGACAAGTTCCGCGCCGCGACCTATGCCTACACCGCGACCGCCTTCCCGATGTTGACGGGCACGCTGATCACGGCCGCCGGCTTCTTGCCGGTCGGCTTCGCGAAGTCGGGCACCGGGGAGTATGTGTATTCGCTGTTCCAGGTGGTCGGCATCTCGCTGGTGCTGTCATGGATCGTCGCTGTGGTGTTCACGCCCTATCTCGGCTTCAAGCTGCTGAAAGAGCATGCCCACGCCGACCATGACGAAGATGCGGTTTACCAGAAGGGCTTCTATCTGCGCTTTCGCCGTTTCGTCGACTTCTGCCTGGTGCAGCGGCGCTGGGTCATCGCCATCACACTGGCGGCCTTTGTCGGTTCGATCGCGCTGTTCAAGCTGGTGCCCCAGCAGTTCTTCCCGGCTTCCGACCGGCCCGAGCTGATGGTCAATCTGTGGATGCCGCAAGCCTCTACCTTCGAAGCCAGTGCCCGAGAGGTGGAGCGTCTGGAGGCGGCGCTGAAGGGTGACAAGGACGTGGTCGCCGTGACCAGCTATATCGGCAACGGCAGCCCGCGCTTTTATCTGCCGCTGGACGCGCAGACGCCCAATCTGAACCTCGGCGAGATCATGGTCATGACCCAGGGCGGCGAGGCGCGCGAGCGCGTGCTGGCCAAGATCCAGGGCTTGTTCGAGCATGATCTGCCGAATGTGCGCGGCCGCGTCAACCGGTTGGAAAACGGCCCGCCGGTCGGCTATCCGGTGCAGTTCCGCGTCTACGGCCAGGATCTCGAGAAGGTCGCCGAGATCGGTGCGCGGGTCGCGACCGTGGTCCGCGCCAACCCCCATGTGCGGCAGGTCAATCCCGACTGGGGCGAGCGGACCAAACGGGTGCGTGTCGATGTCGATCAAGACAAGGCGCGCGCGCTGGGCATCAGCTCGCGCCAGATCAAGCAGGCGCTGGAGGCCTCGATCTCGGGCACCTCGGTCACGCAGTACCGCGAAGCGGACCAGGGCATCGACGTGGTCGCCCGCCTGGTGCAGCCCGAGCGCAGCGATCTGAACAACTTGAAGGACGCCAAGATCTATCTGCGCGATGGCAAATTCGTGCCGGTCTCGCAGGTGGCCCGCCTGACCCTGGACAGCGAGGATAGCCAGCTCTGGCGCCGCAACCGCGTGCCGACGCTGACGGTGCGCGCCGACATCGTCGGCGCCGAGGCGCCCGACGTGACTTTGGCCCTGATGCCCAAGATCGAGGCCCTGGCCAAGGACCTGCCAATGGGCTACGGCGTGGACGTGGGCGGCGCGCTGGAGTCCAGCATGAAGGCACAGAAGTCGATCAACGCGGTGATGCCGGCAACCCTGATCGCCGTGCTGCTGCTGCTGATGTTCCAGCTGCAGGACATGAAGAAGATGGTGCTGGTGCTGCTGACGGCGCCGCTGGGCTTGATCGGCGTCAGCGCCATCCTGGCGGCCTTCCAGATCCCCTTCGGCTTCGTCGCGATGCTGGGCGTGATCGCGCTGGCGGGCATGATCATCCGCAACTCCGTGATCCTGGTCGTGCAGATCGACCAGGACCTGGCGGCCGGTGCGCCGCTGTGGACGGCCATTGTCGAATCGGCCGTGCGGCGCCTGCGCCCTATCGTGCTGACCGCACTGGCGGCCATCCTGGCGATGGTGCCGCTGACCCGCTCAGTCTTCTGGGGGCCGATGGCCTGGGCCATCATGGGCGGCCTTGCCGTCGCGACGGTGCTGACCCTGGTCTTCCTGCCGGCGCTCTACGCCAGCTTCTACCGGGCCAAGCGGCCTCTACCGATCGACGCCCCCGCGGCGATGAAAGCACAGGCATGAAACGGATGTACAAGACCGCCCGCTGGGCGGCACTGATGGCCCTGGCTCTGCAGGTCTATGCGACCCAGGCCCAGGCCGAGGTCCTCGATCTGGTCGGCGCCTATGAGCAGGCCTTGCGACACGACCCCGCCAAGCTGGCCGCCGATGAGGCGCTGCTGGCCGGCCGCGAGAAGGCGGTGCAAGGCGACGCACTGCTGAAGCCCCGCGTCACGCTGCAGGCCAGCCTCGGCCGGCTCAGCGATCACACCCCGGACACGGGTCTGCCCGAGAACAGCTCGGGCACGGTCAGCCAGGCCACCGTGCAGCTGACGCAGCCGCTCTACGACGCCTCGGCCAGCGTCGGCAAGCGGCAGCTGCATCAGCAGGCTTCGATGGCCCAGACGCAGTTCGACCAGGCCCAGCAAGGCCTGGCCCAGCGGGTGGCCGAGGCCTACCTCGGCGTGCTGCAGGCGCAGGAGAGCCTGCGTGTGACCTTGGCCGAGAAGTCGGCGATTGCGATGCAGCGCGACCGTGCCAAGGCCCGCTTCGAGGTCGGTCGCGGCAAGGTCACCGATCTGCAGGAAGCTCAGGCCCGCTACGACCAGATCCTGAGCAAGGAGATCACGGCGCGCAGCCTGCTGGAGCTGCGGCGCGCCCAGTTCCAGGAGACCACCGGCGTCCCGGCCGAGGGGCTGGCCGCGCTGGCAGCAGGGCAGGCGGCAACGCCACCCGAGCCCGACAGCCTGATGGCCTGGCAGCTCCGGGGCGAGGAGCAGAGCACGGCGGTGCGGCTGCGGCGCTCGCAGCTGGAGATCGCCGGCGCCGAGATCGAGAAGCACCGGTCCTCGGGCCGTCCGAGCCTGAACCTGGTTGCCAACTTCTCGGCCAAAGGACAAAACGGTGATCTGTCGCCGATGGTCGCCCCCGACAACAACCGCAGCGCTTATCTCGGACTGCAATTCAATATGCCGCTGTACGCCGGCGGCGCCCTGAGCTCGAAGGAGCGCGAGTCGCTGGCGCTGCGGCGCGAGGCCGAACAGGCACTGGCGGCCGCCAAGCGCGATGTGCGCCTGCAGGTCCAGGACGCCTACCTGAGCGTCAGGACTGCGGTGTCGCGCATCGGCGCCACCGAGCAGTCGCTGGTCTCGGCACGCACGGCGCTGGAAGCCACATCGCTGGGCCGTGACGTCGGCACCCGCACCGAGCTCGACGTGCTGGACGCCCAGCGGCGTGCCTTCGCGGCCGAGCTCGACCTGGTACAGGCACGGCTGGACTATCTGCAGGGGCGCGTGCGTCTGGCCGTGGCGGCCGGCGAGCCCGGCGACGCAGAGCTGCGAGCCGTCAACAGCTGGCTCGCGAAGCCCTGAGGCGACGATGCGCAACGACATCAGGCCAGCGGGGTGGGGCCTACGGCTGCTGCCTTTGTGTGTTGCCGTGCTGCTGGCGGCCTGTTCGACCGCGCGGCCCTGGATCAACCAGCCGATTGCGGCCCAGTCGGCCAGGGCTGCGGCCCTCTCGCCGGCGTCGACCGCAGCGTCGCCGTCCATTGTGGCCGCCGTCACGCTGTCGGGCGGCGGGGCGCGCGCGGCGGCCTTCGGGCTCGGGGTCTTGCAGGAGCTGAAGGCGACCCAGTTCGAATGGGAAGGCCGCTCGACCAGCCTGCTCGACGAGGTCGGGCTGATCAGCGGGGTCTCGGGCGGCAGCGTGCTGGCGAGCTATTACGCAGCCTTCGGTGACGAGGTGTTCACCCGCTTCGAGCGCGACTTTCTGCTGGCCGACTTCCAGGCCGGCCTGATCCGCGACGCGCTGTCGCCGGCCACTTTGTACAAGCTCAGCTCGCCCTGGTGGGGGCGCAGCAACACCTTTGCCGAGCGGCTCGATCCAGTGTTTCGCGGCCTGACCTTCGGCGATCTGCAGGCGCGGCGGCCGCAGTTGCTGGTCACGGCCACCGATCTGACCACCGGCGCGCCCTTCGAGTTCACGCCCGAGCAGTTTGCGCTGATCTGCTCCGATCTTGATAGCGTGCCGCTGTCCTTTGCGGTGGCGGCCTCGTCATCGGTGCCGCTGCTCTTGAGCCCGNGATCTGCTCCGATCTTGATAGCGTGCCGCTGTCCTTTGCGGTGGCGGCCTCGTCATCGGTGCCGCTGCTCTTGAGCCCGCTGACCCTGCGCAACCACGCCGGCAGCTGTGCGGAGCCGGCGCCGGCCACGACGCTGGCCGGTGGCAACCTATCGGCGCGCCTGCTTGATCTGATCGCCGACAGCTATCGCGACGCGAAGGAGCGGCCCTTCATCCATCTCATCGATGGTGGCGTGGTCGACAACCTCGGCGTGCGCGGTCTGCTGGAGCGCACGCTCGCCGGTGGCAGCTTCGAGGCCAGTTTCAAGGGCCTGAAGCCGGGATCGGTCCGGCATATCGTGCTGATCAGCGTCAACTCGGAGCGCGACACGGCCGAGCGCATCGACAGCAGCGACCGCGTCCCCGGCCATCTGCAGGTGCTGGACGCGCTGGTGTTTGGCGCTGGTTCGCGGCTGAGCAAGGAGACAGCCGTGATGGTCGACGATGTGGCGCGCCGCATGAACGAGGCGATCCAGGTCGAGCGTGCCAGGCCCGGCAGTGTGTTTGCGCCGGACGCCGAGATCCATGTGATCAACGTCGGCTTGCGTCAGCTGAGCGACCCCGAGATGCGCCGCCGCCTGCTGCTTGTGCCGACCGCGCTTACCGTCCTGCCGATCCAGGTCCACGAGCTGCAGAAGGCCGGCCGTGAGGTGCTGCGCGAGTCGCCGGCCTTCCAGCACCTGCGGCAGCGCCTGCTGGCCGAGACCGGGCCGGTCGCGCATGCGAACTCGGCGCCATGATGCGTTGGCCGCCCATTCGCTGATCCCATGCTCGGTCAACTGCAACATTACTGGAGCGGCGGCTTCCTCGCCGCCAATGCCTTCATCGGCCTGAACCTGATCGGGGCGCTGCTGCTGGGCATGCTGGTCGGCTACGAGCGCTCCTTCAATGGCCGGGCCGCTGGCATGCGCACCTACGGGCTGGTGTGCATGGCGTCCACCGCGCTGACGGTGTTCGTCGGCCATGCGCCGCTGTGGTACGGCGGCACGGCCCCTCATCTGGTGGCCGATCCGACCCGGGTGGTGCAGGGCGTGGTGACGGGCATCGGCTTCCTGTGCGCCGGCGTCATCATGAAGGACGGCATGAATATCAGCGGCCTGACGACAGCGGCCTCCATCTGGGCCGCTGCGGCGATCGGCGTGCTGCTGGGTGTGGGTTTCTATGCGTCGGCGCTGCTGCTGGCCCTGCTGTGCATGCTCTCGATGTCCCTGCTGCATCGGCTGGAGGCGATGCTGCCCGGGCGGGCGACGCTGGAGGTCTCGCTGACTTTCCGACCGACCCACCCGCCCTCGTACGAGGTCCTGTCCGGCATCGCGGCCTCGCGCGGCTACCGGCTGCTGCGCGACAGTCTCAGCATCACTTTCGCCGAAGGTCGGCCGGTCTGGCGCATTTGCGTCGTCGCGCTGGACCGCGCCAGCGCGATGGCGCCGGCCTTGCTGGCCGATGAGATTGCGGCCGCCGAAGGCATCGCGAGCTTCAGCATCGCGCCGGTGCGCCACTGAGTGGAGTGAAGAGAATGTTTGAACAAGAAGCAGGGGCCGCAGCCGCCCTGATGCAACAGGCCACGCACGCCATGGCCAGAGACATCGAAAAGCGCCTGCGTCAGCACCGGTTGACGCTGGCGCAACAACGTGTGTTGGCGATTCTGAGCAAGGGTCAGGCCCTGACGCCGAGTTCCCTCTCGCTAGCCCTGCAGCTGGACGCCGGCGCCACGACACGACTGCTGGATCGCCTGCTGGCCAAGCGCCTGTGCCAGGCGCGCTGCGACAACCTCGATCGCCGCTCGGTGCAGTTGCAGCTCACGGAGCTCGGCCAATCGGCGCTGGACGAAACGCAAGGCGCGGTCACGGCCGTGCTGCGCGACTGGTTCTCGGCTGTGGATGCTGCGGAGCTGGCGTTCGTCTGCGGTGTCTTGTTGCGGCTTCTGGCGTCAAGATCCGGCGGGGTTTCGACAAGCCCGGCCTCAAAATAGCCTGGCCTGTTCTGCCCTCATTCATGCAGCGGCGACCTTCGAGCGCTCCGCGTAATTGATCAGATGGTCCAGAAATTCCCGGGTGCGCGGCGGCATATGACGCCGGCTGGCAAAGGCCGCGATCAGCGTGAAGCGCTCGGCGATCCAGGGCGCCAGGATGCGCCGAAGTTCTCCGGTGCGCAGCATCGGTGCTGCCACCTGAAGCGCCTGGCTGCTGATGCCGACGCCGTCCAAGGTGCTGCGTAGCACCGCCTCGTGGTCGTTGCAGGTGAGCACGGGACTCACGCTGATGGTCGTTTCGCGGTGCTGGTCCGTCTCGTCAATCAGGCGCAGCGAGCTGTGATCCAAATCGGGCAAACTCAAACGCAGCAGGGCATGTGCTCTCAGATCCTGTGGCGCGCGAGGCTCACCGTGCTGTCCGAGGTAGTCGGGAGACGCGCACAGGATGGATGTGGTGTCGACCACGCTGCGGATGACCGTCTCGGAAGGCACCGCGATGTTGTCGGTCAGCAGCGTCAGGTCGTTGGCCTCGATGGCGCGAGCAGCCTGCATGTCGGACAGCAGCTCGATGGTCACCTTGGGGTAGCGGCGCCGGAATTCGGCCACGGCAGGTGCGACCAGATGGGTGGCCATGCCGGGCAGCGAGGAGATGCGAATCCTGCCCGACATCTCTTGGGCATGGCTGCGGGCCAGTTCCTCCGCTTCTTCTAGCTGCTCAAGAATGCCGTGCACGCGATCCAGATAGACCTCTCCGGCGGGCGTCAACGCAAGCTGGCGGGTGGTGCGATGAAGCAGCCGCACGCCCAGATGATCTTCCAGATCGGAGATCAAACGCGTCACCGCCGCAGGTGAGATGCCGAGCTTTCGGGCGCAAGCGGCGAATCCGTTCTCGGCCACCACATGGTCAAACACCTTCATCGATCGCAGTTTGTCCATGACAGTTTGAAGTGAAGTGAAGAGAGGAAAGAGGCAGCGGGCGCACTGCTTGGCGCTGCCTGTCGTGACGGGCGGGACCACAGTTGTGTGATCTAGTGTCGGAGTCCTGTTTGCTGGGGTCGTCTCGGGCCGGTCCCGATTCAGTCCCTATGGCGCCAGAGGTTCACCGTCAGGCCCGCAGCAGTGGCCCGACGCAAGCGATACCGAGCCGGGACCGGCCCGAGACGACTTGCCCCGACCGGGCTCAGACACTGGTGCTCCCCGTTATGCGGCCGGCTTCGCCCGGCTCTGCCGAACTCAACTGGCCGGAGCACAGGCTGCTAGGCGCTCATGCCCTGGTGCAAGCCCGGCAACTACCCACAAGGAACTCCTTCATGATCTTCAAACGTCGTTCGCTGATGCTCGGACTTGCTGCCCTGACCCTGGGTCTGGCTGGATGCGCATCCAAGCCCGATTTGTCCCGTATCCAGGATCCCACGGCGGACTTCAATGCCTACCGTACATTCGCGATCCTGCCGGCGCAGCCCGACGGCACGCCTCGCTGATCGAGCGACGCCTGATCTCCGCCGCGCGCATTCAGCTCGAACGGCGCGGCTATGTCTTCGACGAATTGGCGCCGGACCTGCTGGTGAATATCGCCGCGGTCGTCGAGGAGCGGCAGGGGCTGCGCGCCACGCCCGGAGGTTTCCCCGGCAGGGACGGCGTGGAGACCGAGGACTACCGTCTGGGGCGTCTGGCCATCGACCTGATCGATGCGCGCCGACGCGATGTCGTCTGGCACAGCACCGCCGAGGGCCGTATCAGCCCCGAGATGCTCCGCGATGCGGGCAGTGCGGCCGAGAAAGCGGTCGCGGCGGTCTTCGAGGGCTTCCCGGTCAAGCCCAAGGCGAAGGCCGTGGCCGCCAGCGCGGCAGCCTCCCGATAAGCCGCTGTCTGCCGGTCAGCCCGCCAGCTCGTAGCGGAAGGGAAACCGGCCCAGGACCCGGCGGGCGATCTCGGCCCCGGCCGGGTCTGCCAGCGTGAGCTCGATGCGGATGCCGAGCTGCGGATCATTGACCGCCACCAGGGCGGCGGCCGCAGCACCGGCCTCGTGCAGCGCCGTGCGCAGCGCATCCTCGGTCTCACGTTGCTTCAGCTCGGGCTTGAAGATCTTGCCGACGCCGGTCAGCGGCAAGGCCGGCAACACCCGGATCGCTTTGGGCAGCGCCGCACGCTCGCTGATCTCTTGCTTGGCGAAAGCCAGCAACTCGGCCTCGGTCGCGCTGGCGCCGGCCTTGAGCTGCACGTAGGCTACCGGCAGCTCGCCCGCGTGCGCGTCGGGGCGGCCTACGGCGGCGGCCAGTTGTACCGCCGGATGCCGGTGCAGCGGACCCTCGATGCTGGCCGGGTCGATATTGTGGCCGCCGCGGATGATCAGCTCCTTGCGCCGCCCGGTCAGGTAGAAATAGCCCTCGGCGTCCTGGCGACCCAGATCTCCGGTGTTGAGCCAGCGCCGACCGTCGCGGCAGTCCACCCACAGGCCCTTGTTGTGCTCCGGCACCTTGTAGCCCTCGAACACATTGGGGCCGCTGATGACCAGCAGACCGGCCTCGCCGACTTCGCAGTCGCGCACATAGTGGCCGGCTTCGTTCAAGACGATGGCCCTCATCGCCTGCCATGGCAGGCGCAGGCCGATCGAGCCCAGGCGGTGCTCGCCCTCAGGCGGGTTGCAACTGCTGACGCAGGTGGCCTCGGTCAGGCCATAGCCCTCCAGGATCTTCAGCCCGGTGCGCTGCTCGAAGCCACGCATCAGCTCCACCGGCATCGGCGCTGCGCCGCACAAGCCGTACTGCAGCGAGCTCAGATCGCGGCCGGTCATCGGCTGCTGCAGCAGCGCGGCATATAGCGTCGGTACCGCGCTGAAGAAGTTGATGCGGTGGTGCTCCACCAGCTCCCAGAAGCGGCTGACAACGCCGCTGTCGCGATAGCCCTGAGGCGTGCCGAGAATCACATGGGCGCCGCGCGAGAAGGGCAGCAGGCCGGTGACCAGCACCGCGTTGACATGGAACAGCGGCAGCCCGCAGAAGATGTTCCTGCCCGGCCCCATGCCCTCGCCGAGCAGCTGGGCAACGGCGTGGGCATTGGCCACCTCGTTGCGATGCCTGCGCATCGCGATCTTGGGCGCACCCGTGGTGCCGCCGGTGCAGAAATAGGAGGACAGCTCATTGGGCTCGAACTGGCGGCCGCTGACGAGACGGTCACTCGGCTGATAGCGGATGCCGGCGGCAAAGCCATGCACGCCGATCCGCGCGGGCAGCGCGGCGCAGGCTTGCGCCAAGGTTTCGGTCGCCTCGGCCGGCTCGGCCCCGCTAGGCTCCAGCAGCACCACTTGCTGCAGACTCTGCACGCCACCGAGCACGGGCTGCAGCTTGCGCCACAGCTCGGTGCCAGGCGCCAAGGTCACCAGCACCTTGGCTTGCGCTGCGACGAGCAAATCGGCGATGGCCACCGCCTCCAGCAGCGGATTGATCGGGAACACGATGCCGCTGGCCTGCGCCCCCCAGATCACCAGATGCGTCTGCGGCAGATTGGGCAGCGCGAAGGCGACCACGTCTGCCGGGCCAACGCCCAGCTCATGCAGCAGATTGGCGCAGGCGTGGATGCCCGCGAGCAGCTCGGCATAAGTCCAGACCTGGGCGTTCTCATGATCCTCGACGCGCGCGAAGAAGGACAGCGCTGGCGCGTCAGGATGGGTGGCTGCGGTGGCGCGGATCATCTCGTAGGTGCTGCTCGGCAGCGACGGGGGCGGCTCGGCTTCGATGGCCAGCAGATCGCTCAGGCGGGCGATGTTTGTCATGGCTTGTCTCCTCAGGTTTCAGGGCAGCAGCATCGCGCGACCGGGCCGGCCGGCCGACACATGCGCGAAGGCCTCCACAGCCTGATCCAGCGGCAGCGCAATGCCGACTGGCAGTCCGATGCGGCGCTGACGCAGGCCGGTGGCGAGCGCCTCCATCGCCTCGCGGTCGGGCTTGAAGACGGTCCAGGCATAGCGTGCGCCGGGCGCGCGTGCGCTGACACGGGCGCGAGCGGCGCGCCAGTCCTTGCGGCTGGCCCAGGCGCCGGCCAGCAGACCCAGGCGGTCGATATGGCCGAGCAGCGGATGCACGGTGGTGGCCTGGCCCAGGGCCTTGGGGCCGAGGCGGGAGGACAGCAGCGCGTCGTCTTCCCAGCTGCCGAAGTTCAACACGGCGTCGAAGTCGCTGGGCAGCGACTCGATGCGGCCCGGGCCGCGCTCGATGGCGTACTCGGCCCCCATCTCAATGCCGAGCTGCCGCTGCCCGCGACCACAGACGGTGGTCAGCCGGCTGCCCCAGGGGGTCAGCAGCTGCATCGCCAGACGGCCGAGGCCGCCGCTGGCGCCGTTGATCAGCACGCGGGCCTGCCTGGCGTTCGACAGTGACAGGCCGGCACCACGTAGCGCCAGCCACATCGTCACGAAGGAGTAGGGCAGTGCGGCCAGGGTCGAGGGCGGCGCGTGCTGATCGGCCAGTATCAGCTGCTGCTGCGGCACGAGCACATGGGTGGCATGCGCCCCGCCTGCGCGACCCGTGGCCAACAGACCGAACACTTGTTGACCGGCCGTGAATTGGCTGACACCGGCCCCGACGGCCAGCACCTGGCCGGCCAGGTCGTTGCCCAGCACCAGCGGAAAGTGCCCGGCGCCCTTCAGCGCCAGCAGGCGCTGGCCATAGCCGGCGGCGCGCTTGGCGTCGATCGGGTTCACCGAGCTGGCCAGCACGCGCACCAGCACCTCGCCGCGGCCGGGGCGGGGCAAATCCGCTTGGCGGACTTCGAATCGGGGCGGCGTCGCGGGCGCCGTGCAAATGAGTTCACGCCGCATGCTTGGCACTCCTGGGATTGAGGGAAACAGTGGATGAGTGGGCGGCCAGGGTCTGCAGCGCCCGGCGCAGCAGCGCCTCGCAGCGCACGGCCGGACCTTCGGCGAGGACACAGCGGTCGGGCCTGACGAGAGCCACCCAGCCCAGCGGCACCTTGCGCGGCAGCAGCGCCTCGTCGAGCGCCTCCAGCCGCTGCTCCGGGGCCGCCAGATGCTGGCCTTGCGAGCGCTGGCACCATTGCCAGACCCGGCCACCGGCGGCCTGCCAGCGCTGCAGCAGATCGGCCGGCAAACCGGCGCTGGGATCGACGCCAAAGCCGATCAGCGCCCAGTCCAGCCCGAGCGCGTCGTCGCTGAGCAGGGGACGCTCACCGGTGGCCCGGCGGACCCAGCCTTGCGGCAGCATGGCGCCGGCGCGCAGCCGCTGATGGCGGCGCTCGCGCCAGAACAGGCCTTCGTCGAAGGTGTTCTGCGGCTTGACCTTCAGGTCTTCGAACAGCGCCCGGCCGGCCGGCAGCAGGCGCAACAGGCTCATCAGCCCGTGCACGGCGAAGGCGGTGGCGCGGTTCTGCGGCATCACCAGGGCGCCGAGCCGCAGCGCCAGATTGATGATTTTCCGGGCATGGGGGCGGCGCTCGGTGTCGTAGCTGTCGAGGATGTGCTCGCCGGCCTGGCCACGCAGCACCCAGGCCAGCTTCCAGGCCAGATTGGCCGCATCGCGCAGCCCGGCCACCAGACCCTGGCCGGCGAAGGGCGGTGTGATATGGGCCGCATCGCCGGCGAGGAAGCAGCGGCCCTTGGAGAACCGCTTCACCTCGCGCGCATGGAAGCGGTAGACCGCCGTGCGCTCGATCCGGATGCTGCGGCTGTCACACCAGGGCGCGAGCAGCCGGCGCACCGATTCAGGCTTCTCCATCTGCTCTGGCTTTTCTCCGGGGCGCAGCATGAACTCCCAGCGCTGGCGCCCGCCCGGGGCGACCATGCGCGGCGTCGGGCGCCGTGGATCGCAGACGAACTCGACATGGTCGATCGGCGCCGGCACATCGAAGGCATCGACGATCAGCCAGTCCTGCTGGAAGCTGCGGCCCTCGAAGTCGAGGCCCAGCTCGCGCCGCACCAGCGAGTGGGCGCCGTCGGTACCCACCATATAGCGGGCGCGCACCTCGGTCAGTTGTCCGGCACCGTCTTTCAGCCGGGCATGGACCGAGCGGCCATCGTCGACAAAGCTTTCCAGTTCGGCACCCAGTCGGGTCTCGACACGGGGGTACTGAGCCAGCTTGGCTCGCAGCACGCGCTCGAGCTCCGGCTGGTAGAAGGTCACCAGGGCCGGATGGCCGTCGATGATGCCGGCGCTGTTGATGCGGGCGAAGCGGCCGAACAAGGGCGAGCGGTACTGCACCTGAGGAATCGCGAGGGTCTCGAACTCGCCGTCGCGCACGCCGGCCAGCTGCAGGATGCGCAGGGCTTCGTTGTCGAGCGCGATGGCGCGCGGCTTGTCGAAGACGGCGCTGGCCTTGTCGATGGCGAGCACGCGCACGCCGTAGCGGCCCAGCAGATTGGCCAGCGCGGCACCGACCGGGCCGAGACCGACCAGCAGCACATCGGTGTCGATGGTGGATGTCGTCATGGAGCGGTAATGCGGGTGTTCTGTTCGCCCAGGTCGATCAGCCCGTCATCGGTGCGGATCGAGGCCTGGATGCGGTCGCCGGGACGCAGATAGGCGGGGTTGCTCAGGCCCTTGCGGATGAAGATGCGCCATTTGCCGGCTTCGCTGAGCAGGTGCTTGAAGATGAACATCACCAGCTTGCCCGGCGCACGGGCGGCGCAGCCGGCCGGCGTGCCGGTGGCGATCAGATCGCCGGCATGCAGATCATGCATCGCGGCGAGTTCGGTCAGCGTGGCGGCCGGCCCATGAATCATGTCGGCGCAATACGCTTCCTGCCGTGACTGGCCATTGACCGACAAGCGCATATGCAGCTCCGGCCAACGTGCCCATTCCTGGGGCGTCAGCAGTACCAGGCCCGGGCCGACCGGGCCGAAGCCGCGGTAGCTCTTGCCCTTGTAGAACTGGCCCTGCGGCAGCTGCACATCGCGCGCTGAGAGGTCGTTGACGATGGTCACGCCGGCCAGCCATTGCGGCAGGTCCTCGGGCGCGACCCTGGTGCCGGCGGGCAGCGACTTGCGCAACACCAGGCCCAGTTCGATCTCGTAGTCCAGCAGCTGCACACGGGCCGGCCGCACGACCGGCGCGTCGGCCGCCGTGATGCAGGAAGAGGCCTTGGTGAAGATCGTGTTGAAGGGGAAATTTTCCGGGCGCAGGCCCGACTCGGCGATGTGGCTGCGGTAGTTGACGCCCTGGCAGATGAACTGCTGCCGATCGGTCACCGGTGCCAGCAGCTCGACCTCGCCGAGCGGGATCGTGGCGCTTTGGGCCTCGGTCGCCCAGATCTGGTCCCAGCAGATTTCCAGCAGTTCGCCGGTGCTGCGGGCCTGGCTGGCAAGCGGGGCGATGCTGCGGCCGAACAGGACGCCCCAGTGAGGCGTGGCGCGGAGGGAAAAACGAACAACGGTACGTGACATGGTGGTGATCTGTTAGAGCCAAGGGCGTGCCGGCGCATCGAGCGCGGCACTCAGCAGCTTCAGGCGCTGCGGCGTGATGGCCTTGCGGCGTATCAGCGTCAGCAGGCGCAGCAGCGTGGGCAGGTTTCTCTGCGGCTTCATCGAGGCCGGGGCGTCGTCGCCCCAGGCCCAGATGCCGCCGAACTCGAGCGGCGAGTACTCGGTGGGCACCTCGGCGGTGAAGACATCGCCGTCGGTGTAGTGCTCGTACTCGAAGCCTTCGGGGTCGCACCAGTAGTCGAACAGCTGGCTGCCCAGCAGATGGCGGCCGATGCCCCACAGATGGCGGTGGCCCTGGGCGCGCAGCACCTGTTGGCCCTGGCCAAGCGCGTCGAGGTCCAGCACCTCGTAGGCGCTGTGCTCGTACCTCTCATCGATGCCGCCGACGATGACCAGACTGTGGTGGTCGGCCGGCTGCGCGCCCAGGTCGAGCCGGCAGAACGCCAGGTTCGGACTGCCGTCCGGCAGGTATTGCACATCGGTCGGGATCAGACCCAGCACGCGCAGGTACCAGCCTGCCATGCTGGCGAAGTCCAAGGTCTGCAGCACCACATGGCCGAGCCGGACAACGCGAGCGGGCTCGATCGGCGTGCGCACGGTGCGGTTCACGCGCGGGGTGCGGTCTGCCGTGTTAGTCAGCGGCGTCGCCGAGGCCCGCAGCGGCAGCGGCTCGACTTTGGCCTGCCGCTGCAGCAGCCAAACGCTGCGTCCGCTCGGATCCGCCAGCTCGACGCCATAGCCGCCGGCGGGCAATTCGTCGGGCCGCAACCATCGCGCGCCCAGCTCCTGGATATAGCGCTGCAGATCGGTGTCGTCTGACATCTGGAAGGCCGGGCCGACGAAACGGTCGCTGGAGCCTGCCTGGGCGAGGGCGATGCAGGGCGCGCTGCTGGTGCCGCGCGCCAGCAGACGTTCGGGCGTGGCCTTGACGATATGAAAGCCGAAGTCGCGCCAGAAGCGGTCGGTCCGGGCCAGATCGCGCTTTTCCCAGCGCAGAAAGGCCAACTCGGTGGCGCGCCCCAGCGCGACCGGCCGCGCCAGCGGCTGGACGCCTACCGGCAAGCGGCTCTCGGGATAGGACTCGGGCTGCCGGAGTACGGCGCGGTGAGCGGTCACGGTGAACTCTCTTGTCAAAAGCGGTGGTGATAGCCGAGCAGGACCATCTGGACCTTGCTCGTCAGGGAAGTGCCGGTGCTGGCGCCGGTTCCGTTCAGCGTGGTGCGCGGATTCAACTCGTAGCCGAGATTGATCTCTACTTTGGGATCGAGTTGCCAACTGACGCCGAGCGTGAAGGCGCGCTGGTTGATCGAGGGCACCAGCAGGTTTTGGACGGCGCGGGCGCTGTCGATCTGCCGGCTGTTGCGGCTCAGGCCGGCGCGCAGGGTCCAGCGCTCGTCGAGCTGCCAGGCCGCGCCGAGGCGCAGCACCGGCTGATTTCGCCAGGCGAAGCCGTTCGGGTCCTTCATTGCCTGGATATCGCCCCAGAGAATGCGCAGCCAGTCGGCCGCCACGGTCAGCCGCTCGCTCGGCTGCCAGGCGAGGCCGATGCCGTACTGCGCGGGAATGTCCAGGCGGCCCTTGCTGTAGGCCAGCAGATCCTGCTCGTAGCCCTTGAGCTTGCCCATGCGGGTGCGCGACTTGAGGTTGAGGCCGACGCTCCAGTGCTGCGTCGGCTTCCACAGCAGGCCGGCCCGCAGGCCAGCACCGCTTGCGGACTGCTTGCCATGGCCCGGTACGGGGAAGAGTCCGCCGGGCGTCGGCACGATCACGCCGCCGGCCTCGAACTGCTGCACGGCGATATTGAGACCCAGGCCGAGCGAGAGCTCGGGGCTCGGTGTCCAGGCGGCGGCAGGAATCAGCTCCATCACGCGTAGCGTCGTGTTGGCTTCGCCCGCGCCCGGTACCGGCAACGCCTGCTGGCCATAGTCCGAGCCGGCGCCACTGCCGGCGATGCCAAGCCCCACGGCCCAGGTCGAGTTCAGGCGCCAGTTGATGCCGCCTTCCGGCGCGATCTCGGTCTGGCGGTTGCGCAGCCGGTTGCCTGGCAGCACATAGTCGGCCGACGAACGCCCGTTGAACACCTGGGTGCCGAGGGTCCAGGAGGAGGGCAGGTGGCCCAGGCCGGCGGGATTGTTGGCGGCGGCCTCGGCGTCCAGCGGCAGCGCGATGGACGCACCGCCCATCGCCGCGTTCTTGATGCCGTAGCCGCCGGGCTGGGCGCCGTTGACGGCCAGTACCGCGCTGTGGGACGCCAGCGCTGCGGCGGCGACCGCGAAGTGCTTCAGTCTGCGAGTGGCTTGCATTGTCTTGTCTCCTGTTTTGTTTCTACGAACCTTGTGTGCACATCATAATGACAATAGTGTCACCATGACAATAGTGTCGTTATTACAAAAGCGCTGGCACAATCGACGCATGCAAACAGAAGACCATCGACAGCGGGTCGCCGCCGAGCGGCGCGAACGGATGCGTGCCAGGCTGCTGGCCAGTGCGATGAAGCTGGTCGCGGCCAAGGGCCCGGCGGCGATGTCGATCGACGACGTCATCTCCGCCGCCGAGGTGTCGCGGGGCACGTTCTACAAGTACTTTTCCTCGCCGGAGGAGCTGGTGCGCGAGCTGGCCGTCGATGTCGCGAACGAGCTGATCAAGATGGCCGAGCCGGTGGTGCAGCGCTATGACGATCCGGCGGAGCGGGTGTCATGCGGCATGCGGCTGGTGGCACGGCTGGCGCTGGAGCATCCGCTGGCGGCCAGCTTTCTGGTGCGGCTCGGTTGGCCGGATGTGCGCGGCCCGACCGTGCTGCTCGACTTCGTCGCACGCGATCTCGCCGAAGGCCTGCGGCGCGGCCGGTTCACGCCGATGCCCATGGCGCTGGCCTTGAACATCGTCGCCGGCGCCGTCATCGGTGCGGCGAACTGCATGCTCAAGCCTCAGTGCGAGAGCGACTTTGCGGAGCAGAGCGCGGCCGCAGCCTTGCGGGCGCTGGGTATGGACGCCAAGGAGGCGGCGCGCATCTCACGGCTGCGCTTGGCGCCGGTCGAGATGGGCTCGCAAAGCCTTCTTTCCGGGGGTATGGCAGAAGCCGCCGCTTGAGCGCTTGCGTGTTCGGCCACGCTGGCCCGGACCGATCTCAAGTTGGGGGCAACTACTGCAGGCGCCTGAATCTCAGGTGGTCGATCAAGGTCTCATCGCCGACACGACGCTGGCGCTCGTGCAGGATTTCGACCTTGCCCTGCATTTCAAACTCGCGGAACTCGCGCGCGGTGCTGTCAAACACCAGGGGATGTTCCAAGGCGCTGCCGGCATGGGGGAGGTCGGAGACGGCACCCAGCTCGGAATCCAGGAAAACAGACATTGCAATCGATGCCATGGCAATCCTCGTGCGTTGTCAGGCGGCAATTTGCAAGGCTTGCCGTGAGCCGGCCTCAGTCTATGTTGCGTTGCAGCACTATGAGGTCCGGGTTTACCTGGAAAGCGACCATCCCGGCTCAGTCACCTTTCTTGGTCTTGGGGCGGCCGGTCTTGATGGTTGGTACTCTTTTGAGTGTGCGCAGCAGCTCAGCATCACTCAGGCCCTCCAGCAGCTTGACGCCGGCGCGAAGCAACTCGCTTTTCTTCACCGGATGGGCCTTGGCCAGGGCACGCTGCTTGATGACCGCCAGAACGGCGTACTCGTCTGAGGGCATCGTGAAACTGTCGCGCACCAGCTTGACCTTGGCGGGCTTGGGCTCGGTGTCCTTGAGCTTGGCTGGCACGGTCTTGGTCTTCGTAGCCGGTTTGACGGCAGCGCTGGTGGCCTTCTCGGTCGTGCTTGCTTTGCGAGCTGGGCTGGCCTTGACCGCGGTACGGACCGTCTCTGGCTTGATGTCAGCCTTGCGCGCTGCGGTCGCGGCACGGCCAGACGTGGTGGCAGTCGGTTTTTGATCGTGTGGCTGGGTAGTGTCTTCGGTGCGAGCAGTCATGTGGCTTCCTTTTCTATGTAAACCGTATATTCAGTTTACATAATTTCTTCCGGGTTGGAGGCTTGCACCGATGTCGGGAGTTTTTCCGTCGGACTGCCCGGTGCTGGCAGCCATTGATCTCGGATTCGACGGCTTTCGGCTTGAAGTCGGGCGAGTAAGGCGGGCGCGATACCTGCGGTGTCCGCGCAACTGGAGCATGGTGTGCCTTAGTGCAGGGCGGGGAACGCAGGGCATGCTCACTTACCTAGCTCGACGCTACAGCGGTTCGCTTAGGCGAAGTATGCGAGGCGAATTTCAGAGCCCCGTTGGCCTGGTGCAGCTCGCCTACCTTGCACTCCGGTACCGTGATTTGATGTGCTGCTGCTCGGCCATCCACGCAGACCTGTACACCAATGTGCCGCACTTCACAGGCAAACACGCGGTGGAGCGCATGATCGAGAGCTTGGAGTTGCCCGTGACCGTGCTGCGGCCGGCGTACTTCATGCAGAACGATGTGCAGGTGAAACCAGTCATCGAAGGTCATGGCGTCTACCCGATGCCAATCGGATCGGCCGGCGTTTGCATGATCGATACGCGAGACATCGCGGACGTCGCCACAGCAGAACTGCTCCGTCGAGACAAGTCGCCCGAGCCGCAGCCCCGACTGACTCTAGACCTGGCCGGCCCCGATGCCTTGACGGGGGAATCCATCGCGCGCATCTGGAGCGAGGCATTGGGTCGGGAGATCAAGTACGGGGGCGACGACCTCGATGTCTTCGAGAGCCAGCTGGCGGCCTTCGCGCCGGGGTGGATGGCCTATGACATGCGACTCATGATGGCCGGCATCCAGCAGCACGGCATGCATCCGGCAGTTGGTGCGGCCCTGCGGCTGCAGGCATTGCTCGGGCGCCCGCTGAGGAACTACCGTGAGGCGGTGCGCGAAATGATCCAGTTGTCCTGATACTCCAGCGGCCCCGCCGATGCTTGAAAGAATGTTGGCTTCTTGCTGGCTAAACAGTTCTTGGCGCGATCCGGTGTGAACTGCACACCTGGTCGAAGCTCTGCGGGGGCTGAATTCCTGGGGCATATGCTGCGGGCTGGCAATTGTCCGGCTCTGCCAAAAATTGAGGCAGTGCAACGGGCGACCGACGCTTGCTGGGCCGGGACAACGAGATGACTGCCTATTCACAAACTTGTCCACAGAATTTGTGGGCAAGTTGGCCTTGGCCGGAATAGGTGGCGACGTGGCTGTGGCGCTTGCTCGCAAGGTCTGATCAGCGATGGTCATGGCGGCTGGCTTCGTGGAACTGCGGGTCAGCGGCACCAGTTCAAGACGGGCGACAACACGAGCGTTGCGCCTGCCTTGGTTGCCTTGCACAGCCTGTCGCGGCGGGAGCGTGGGGGGCTAACGCGAAGGTCGGTGCAGGGCCACGAGGATGCGTCACAGTTCTGCCCGGCTGAGGGGCAACGCACAGGGCATGGGCCTTCCAGCTGAATCCAGGCTGGCAAGTCGGTGTTGTGTGTTGTTGGTTATATGGGTCATGGTACCATTTGATAACCTAAATAACCTGCTGAGGTAGTCATGGGCGTCGCTGCAGACCATTTCGGCGTATTGGCCTCGGTGGGCACGCCCAAGGAGGTTCAGGTCCGGCTCGGCCGATCGCAGGCTGATCGCGTGCTGGTGCTGGAGTTCGACAGCATCGAGCCCTCCGACTTCGCGGCGCTGGCGGACAACTTCACGAACGTGGCGTCTTCCATGTTCGAGGTGTTGATCGAGCGTCAAGACCGGGGATCGATCGAACGCCTGGCCGAAGTGCTGGTGCCCCGTACCCCGCCGTCGCCCCGCTTGCTGAAGGAAGCGAGCATGCTGGTGCAGGCGCGCAAGGCTGTGCTGGAGAGCGGCGATTGGCTGACTGCGGCCCAGATAGCGCAGTTGGCGGGCTTGAGCACTCGCAACCCGAGCGCCCAGCCGAACAAGTGGAAGAAGCAAGGACAAATCTTCGCCATCAATCACGGCGGCGTCGACTACTTTCCGGGTTACGGGCTGGACCGGGATGCTGGCTTCCGCCCGCTGAAAGCCCTGGCCAAGGTCATCGAGGTCTTTGCGGGGCACAAGGACGGCTGGGGCCAGGCGTACTGGTTCCGCTCCGAAAACAGTTTCCTGGGTGGCAAGCGCCCCCAGGATCTGCTGGCCTCGGCCCCGGACCGGGTCATTGGGGCCGCCATGGACGAGCTCCAGGAAGTCAGCCATGGCTAAGCGCAGGGCCAAGCCTGCAGGCGATGCTGCGCCTGGTGGTGAGGCATCGCTGAGCACACCGGAGCCTTCGGGCAGCTTGAAGGTCACGCTCATGGAGCTTGCCAAAGACACCGTGCTTCATCGCGTGCATCAAAGCAAGTACAGAGCGGATCAATTCAATCCCGGCAAGCAAGGCAACGCGCGCTTCAGTCCGATTCAAGACGAGAAGGGAAAGGCGATTCCCACGTTGTACGCGGGCACGACGTTGCCTTGTGCGTTGATGGAGACGGTCTTTCACGACGTGCCACATACCGCCGGCTTCAAGAGCATCGACAAAGCGAAGCTCGAAGGGCAGGTCCATTCCACCGTCGTGGTGGAAGCGCCCGTGCAACTGGTCGATCTGAGCAGCGTGCCGCTGCGCAAGCTGGGTGTGACACGTAAGCAACTCATCGACACGGAGAAGGATCAGTACCCCGGAACCCGGACGTGGGCCGTGGCTTTCCATGGGCAATGCCCTGGCGCCCAAGGCTTGTGCTGGGTGTCGAGGCAGGACGATTCGGCGCGAGCCGTGATGCTCTTCGGCGATCGCATCCCGGCGGGCGCACTCAAGGCTGAAGGCGCATCGCGCAGCCTGACCGGCGATGCTGAAACCTACGATGCCGTACTGGATCTGGCAGATCGGATCGGTGTGGTCATCGTCCCGGGGAAGAGTTGAATTGAGCCAAGGCCACGAAAGAGACGATCTTGATCGCGAACTCGAAGGTGAAGGCTTGGCTAGAAAGCACCAGCTGTCCGAAAAGTTCTTGTGAGTTCAGATCAGGTATTGGCCGGTGCATTCATGTGTCGAAGGGGATGGCGTTGCAAGCAAATTAGCCCGTCATGAACAACCCCCGATTTCCGGATTCCAGGCCCACTGCATCGGCGCGGGTGCACCGCGATTGGGGTTGTTGGATTGCCTCGTTGTAGAGAGCAAGACTCACATGGTGGTTCGGATCCTTCCCTGAAAACTCCCCATCTGATCGGAGCTTGCGAATCAGCCCAGGCCGCTGTTCAGAGAGAGATCGCGTTATCGCAGTCCTCCACAAAAACCGGCTCTGGCACATCTCCTCGATCGGTCAGTACCAGTGCAGGAATCTGTGTGTCGGGACTGAGGTCGTAGCGCAGCAGCCGCAAGAACGAGCGGCGCGTCCGGACGAGTGTTTCCAGCAGCTGCTTGTCGCCCATGGTCTCGACGGGCAGCCAGTGCTGGTCCACAGTCATGAGGCTCAGCTCGGCAATGTGGGGCAGCAGTTCGGGGCCGATGCCAAAGGTCGCGATGATGATCAGATGGGTATCGTCTGCGGCACTCCAGAGCGTCAGCTCCGGCTCGAAGCGAGTGACGAGGCGGTGATAGAGCGAGGGTTCCAGGGCGAACCCGACGTCGGGCACATGCTTGATGACGAGCTTGTGCCCATGCCTGGCTGGAACGATTTCCTTCGCTTCGGCGATCAGCAAGAGCATCGACGCCTCCCCGGTGCGGAGCCTTGCGGCTTCGGCCCATCGGGCATGCCTGCGTGCACGGATCGCGTCCGCCTGCTCGACCGAGAAGGGTTCTGGGACGTCGAGCTTGCTGGACAGGGCTTCGCCGCACGCGAGCATCCGCGAGGCGGCCTGCAGCAGTTGGCGGCGGACGGCCCCCCAACTGCGGCGGCCCTCGAAGCCGGGGTGCCAGCGCGTGAGCTCTGCCTGATCCCAGAGGTAGTGCAGCAGGGCGCGCAAGGACAGGCGATGCGTGCTGCTGCTGGCCGTGCTGGCGACAGAGGGAAGCCGGCTCGGTGTCGTGTTGGCCGGCCGCCGGGACAAGGGGAAGCCCAGCTTCAGCAGGGTTTTGCCGCTGCAGGGATCCTCCTTGATCGCGCTGCCGAGCAAGGGGCGAATCCCCGACAGCTCCGGCGGCGGCTCATACGAAGGGCAGGCCGGTGCGTGCCTATCGCCGGTCCCGGGCATGCGCTTGACGAGGTAGTTGCCCGCCAGCCTGGCGATGTACATCTCGATGCCCTCCGGCCGGCACAGGCAGCGGGGGCGCCGCTGCCTGCCGTAGGCATGGGCGACGGCTGCTGCGAATCCCGGTGACGTGGGCAGGAGCCGCAGGCCTTCAAGCTCCAGCACTGACGCCTTCGGTCCCATCTCGGTGGCGATCGTGCTCATCGCAGGGCTTCAGCGCACGGGGGACGCTGGGGCGCGATCGCGCTGTTGATCCTGGGTCCGGCTGACATCGGGTGCCGGTGCTGCGGCCTGCGCCTGACGCTCGGCGTTGCGGTCGTAGACCTTGACCTTGGGCACGTGGCCGTTGCGGGCCATCTGCGCCAGCTGTCTTTCGGCGGCGGCCAGCACGGCCAGGCGCTTGGCCTCGGGTACTTTCTTCTCGGTCAGGATCGCGTCCATGGCGGCAATCACGGCCTTGCGGCTGCCGCCACGGGACGAGGACTTGTCGCTGGCGACCGCTAGTGCATGTGGGCTGGATGCGCCAACGGCTTCGGGTGTGGGTTCGATGCGGTTGTGCTGCCGAGTCTCGCGCTCGCGCCTGAGTAGGTTCAGGTCGCCGATATTGGGCTCGTAGCCCAGGGCTTTGACGCCACGGATGGAGGCTTCCAGCCAGACCATGCGACGGAAGTCGTCTGCGCCGGAGACCCGCAGACCCATCCAGCCTCGGGCCAGGGCGAGGTCGACCATGGAGCGTGCCACCGAGGGGCTGTTGGTGTCGGTGCTCAGGCGCAGATGCGACTCAGTGAAGGCGACCCGGGAGCTGTCGCCACGGAATCGGTACTCGGTGCTGCCGATCGCCATCTCACCGAGCGTGATGGGAGCCCGCTTGATGATGTACTGCTCCTGCAGCGAGCTCTCGATGCGCGCCACCATGGCGGCACGCTCGGCTTGCGCGTCGATTCTGGCCTGGACCTTCGCGCCGGCCTTGTCTGGGCCGGCGGCGCGCTTCGCTGCTGGACCCGTCGTGCGCTCGTCGGCAGCGGCCTCAGACCGGTCCGGGAAGTCGTCCCGGGTGGTCCGCAAGTCCGGTGCAGGCTTCATCAAGGCAGGTAGGCGATCGCCACGCCGCCACTCGCCGTCGATCTTGCGGATCGGCGTTCGCGTGCCGTCCGCATCGATCGCTGTGAAGCGACTCGCATCCAGTTGTGCCGCCTTGGCGGCCATCTCGCTGAAGGTCCTGGCGCGGTAGGTGACCTCGTTGAAGGGATCCCGAAGCTCGTAGCGTTCGCCTTGCGGCTGCTTGGACTCCGGGGTCAGATCCCTGTCCGCGCGGGCACGCGGGGCCGGCTCGACCGTGCCTCCGTGTGCGCCTGCATGCGTGGCGGTGGCGGCAGCCGATTGATGTGCCGGCGCGGCGGCGGCGCCAGGCCTGTTGGCGTGTTCCTTGTCCATGAGGGTCTCCTGTGCGGGCTTGGAAGTCGCTGCGCTTGAGGCTCAGTGCGCGATTCAGTGGGCAAGGGCGCTGGATGCCGAGGTGACGTTCAGTGCCACAGGCAGGGCGCGATAGATCTCGATCTCGACGCGCCGGTTCAGCCTGCGACCTTGCGCGGATTGGTTGTCCGCCACATGGTCTCCGGTGGGCTGGTAGGTCGCCCGGATCTGCGAGGGGTTCACACCGGCAGCAACCAGGTAGTCGGCCACCGCAGCCGCACGCGCTCGGGCGATGCGGCTTTCCGCTGCGACGTCGCCTTGTCCGTCGGTGCGGCCGCGCAGCAGGATCAGCGGCGCGCCTTTGGCTTCCTTGAGCAGCGCCCTGGCCGTGCTCGCCGGGATCTCCACCCGGGTGCTGCCGTACTCGAAGTGCACGGTGGCCACCGCATTGGCCGCGCTGGCCTCAGCGTTCGGGCGGGGGGCAGGACGGGGCGGCTGGGGCGGCTCCAGCTTGGCGACGAGGTCCCTCAGCACTGCCAGGCGCTGTTGTTCTGTGGCGGCCTTTGCGGCGCTTCTCTCGGCGTCGAGGGCGCGCAGCTGGCTGTTCCGAAGGTCGGGGCTGCAGGCCTGCAGCTCCACGGCCATGGCGGTGTTTGCCGGCCGCTTGCGCGCATCGTCGACCGAGGGTGGCCTGGGCGGTGAGCTGCAGGACGCAAGCAGCAGAAGCCCGGGGAGGCAGGCGGGGAGGGGGGCCAGGAGGCGGGTGAGGCGCATGGTCAGCTCCTTTCATGGGTGGGGTCGTTCGATGGCCGGCGCGGGCTCGCGGGGGCCATGGGCAGCGATAGCGGCGTGAGCCGGGGGCTCCGTTGTCAGGACGCCGTCTCCATCGGGCGCTGGCTCGATAGAGCCACCGGTGGCGCGCGGGGGTGGCGGCATCCCGTCGAGGAACTTCGCCAGCCCCTTCGCGATCGACTCGGGATCGCCTTCCAGGGGCGGCAGCTTAGAGATGTCGTAGGCAAGCGCATCGAAGCGCAGGGTTTCGCCGGGTGCGAGCTCGTCGTCTGCCTCGCGCCAGCGTTGCTGAAGGCGGGCGAGGTGAAGGTCCATGTCCAGGGCGGGCACTACGGGCGGTGACTGCATGCGCTGCTGGAAGACTCGTTCCCGGTAATAGCGGATCTTGTCGCCGAGGATGGGCTTGCAGCCTTCCATGATGATGACCAGGCGCTCGCTACCGAGTTCCTTGAACTCCTGGGGCAGCAGCAGGGCGCGACGCTGCTCGCTGTCATTGCGGCTGACCGTCGTCTGGCCCTTGCCGCTGAAAGACCGGCTTCGCCCGTGCGAGGTCGCGCGCTCGGTGAAATACCCGAGCATCTCGCTGTACTCGTTGGCATCCCGCTGCTCGCGGGGTGCGAACAGGATCTGCAGCCCGTGGTTGGTGGCGAAGCTGCGCGCTTCCTTGTCGCCATAGACGGCGTCGAGCTGGGACATGGCTTGCACCACGGTCAGCAGGCGCAGGTTGTAGCCGGCGAGGAAGGCGGCCGAGCTCGTGATGATGGGCACGCGACCCATCGCGGTGAACTCGTCGTTCACCAGCAGGCATTGGTAGCGCAAGGTCGAGTCCTGCTCGGGCAGGCGCCGGGTGTTCAGGCTCACCAGCTGCGAGAAGAACAGGCTCAGCAGGGGGCGGGCGCTGGCCAGGCGGTGCGGCGGGATGCGGACATAGATGGAGTGGCGGGTGCGCCGCACGTCCTCCAGATGAAAATCGTCCCCGCTGGTGGCGGCATCAACGACCGCATCGGCAAAGATCGTCAGCGGCGCATTGAAGGTGGCGACGATGCTCGACAGCGTGGCCTCCGAGCTGGACAGCAGCCGCTGCAGGGCATCGACGCACTCGTCGGACAGGGGGCACTGCGTCTGCCGCCGCTGTTCGATGGTGTCTGTCAAGTGATGCTTCAGCGATCGGCCCTTGCCGGAGGACTGGCGCAGCATCTCGCCGATCGTGCGGTCCAGGCTTGGGGTTTCCAGCAGCAGCAAGCCCAGACCCAGGAACAGGTTGCGAGCCTGGTCGTTGAAGAAAGCCTCGGACGAGGTGACGCTGCCATCGTTGGGGTAGAACACCTGCGCGATGCCCAGCAGATCGCCGACCCGGTGCAGCTCGCTGGTGCGTACCGCCGTCAAGGGGTTCCAGCGGTGGCTGCGGGCCTCTTCATCAAAGGGTGAGAAGGCATAGACGGTCTGGCCATGCGCGCCGCGGTAGCCGGCGGTGAAGGCGTAGTTCTCTCCCTTGATGTCCAGGACGACGACCGAGTCTGGCCAGTTCAGCAGATTGGGGATCACGACGCCTGCGCCTTTGCCGCTGCGCGTGGGGGCGGACAGCATCACCGAGAGCTGGCCGTGCAGGCTCAGGAACTTGCCGCGGTGCCGGCCCACCAGGATGCCCGGTCCGCCGGTCGCCGTGAGTCCCGCGCTCTGGATCTCCTGTGCCGTCGCGAAGCGGGCATTGCCGTGCAGGGGGCGGCGCATGCGCAGCGTGGACCACATCGCCGCAGGCAGCAGCACCAACAGCCCACCTGCGCACAGTGCCATGGAGGCCTGCAGCTTCTTGCGAAGCGCAGGATCGTCGGCGTAGAGCTGCCAGTAGCTGGCGATGCTGGTCAGCCGCGCCTGCGCGGGGTTCGCCCGGTTCAGCAGCAGGAACAGGGCGCCGGACAGGTAGGCCGCAACACAGGCCAGCGCGGTATAGCCGGCCAGGACAAAGACGCTGGCCACGACTTTTCTGGAGGTCGACCAGGCCCGGGTGGGCAGTTCGCCCGGGCCGCTCATGGGAACAGCTCCCCATTGGCGGGCGCGAGCTCGATGCGTCGCGTCCGGGGTTCATAGCTGATCTCGGAGACGAATCGCCCCCGTTCGTCACGGTCGAACTGAACGACCACATCGACCACCTGACGCAGCAGGTGCCTGATCTCGTCCAGGGTCATGCCGCCACCGCCCCCATTGGACTCGCGGATCATCAGGGCCATCTGCTCGATGGCCAGGGCACAGCTGCCGGCATGCACGCTGGTGAAGCCCGGATGGGCCGATGCGGCCAGCCGAACAAAATCAAAGCACTCCTCGCCGCGGAGCTCGGCCAGGAGGATGCGGTCGGGCCGCATGCGCAGGCAGGCTTCCAGCAGGGACTTGGCGCTGACCCGTGCCACGCCCTGGCTACCTTTGCTGTAGAACAGATGCACGGTGTTGGGGTGGTGGGGCATGGGCAGCTCGGCCGTGTCCTCGATCGTGATCAGCCGTTCCTGCACGGGCACTTCCTCAATCAAGGCCTTCAGGAAGGTGGTCTTGCCCGAACCGGTCTTGCCACTGACCACGATGGTCTGGCGCTGGCGCACCGCCAGCTGCAGGAACTCGACCAGGCGCCCGGCCTGCAGCAGCGACTGCAGTTCCCGCTCATAGGGCTGAGAGGCCTTAGGCCTCGCGCCGCAGCCCAGACGGTCGAACAGGCCATCGATGGCCAGCGCCGGCAGCGGCCGCAGCAGCGTGGAGGGCCGTCGCATCGTGATCGACACCGTGCCACGCGTGACGGCCGGCGGGATCACGAACTGGATGCGCTCGCCGCTGGGCAGCGTGGCGGCCAATAGCGGGTGCTCCTGGGAGACCTGCTGGTCGGTGTAGGTGGCCACGGCCATGGCCAGCGACAGGCAGCGTTCCAGGCTCAGCGTCGGCAGCTCGCAGCGCCGCCAGCCCGCCCCGTCCTCGACCATGGCCCAGCCCGGCGCGTTGACGCAGACCTCCAGCACGCCCGGCTCGTCCAGCAGGGCGCGCAGCGGGCGCAGGAACTCGATCACCGAGGTGGCATCGCCGGCCCAGGCGGCGTCGGGGCTTGCGGCGACGGCAGAGTTGTCCGCAAAGGGGCTTGCTCGGGGCGCCGTCACCGCATCAGCGGGGGCAGGATGTGCCGGCAGCGTGCTCATGGTGCGCTCGGCTGCAGTTCGTAGACCCCCGAGAAGTCGATGTCGCGGGCCACGTGGATGGCGGCGATGCTGCCTTGGTTGCGGTAGATCGTCGGCGGGATGTTGATCGTGCTGTCGAGCACCTTCTCAGCGAGCTTCGAGGTGTTCGAGGTGGTCGAAGACAGCACCACCGTGCCGCTGCGGTGTTCCTCGGACTGCTTGCTCGCGATCAGCTGGACCGAGTCGTCGATCAGGGACAGCAGCATGGCCGCGCCGATGCGCTCGGACCAGCGATTGTCGACATGACCGTCGATGCCCGACTCGCCGAGCTGGCCGGTGGCCGGGGAGTCGATGTCCACGGTCACGCCCAGCGGCGTGCGCACGCGCGTCCACAGCACAGGAATGCGCACGGTGCCGGGGCGCACCGTGGTGACCCGGTACTCGCCGTCGAGATGGGAGCCCCGCTCGATCAGCAGCACGCGGCCATCGTCACCGTAAACATTGCGCTGGACCATGCAGCTGACCAGGCCGGCGCTTGCGCTGACGATCCGCGTCTTGAGCGCGCAGCTGAAGGAGGTCCCCTTGGGCAGGGTCAGGCTGCGATTGCCGAGCATGGCCGCCATCGCCTTCGGTGTCGCCGAGCGGGGCAAGATGCCGCCGAGCAGCGCCGCTGCAAGCTGGCCATCAGGGGCCTGGCCATGGGCCTGGGAACCAGGGTATGCGCCAGCAGCTGAATGGTCGGGCGCAAGGTAGGTGGGAGCGCTCAGGCTCGGCGCTCCAGGCTGCGTCGCACCCTGTGCCAGATCTTGACCGCGCGCCAGATCGCTCGCCTGGGTCAGCTGGTCGAGCAGGCCTTGGAGGCGCCGCTGATAGTCCTGGAGATTGCGCTCCGTCGCGAGCATGCGATCGCCCGCCTCGGTGCCGGGACCGCCGCCCCGCGCGTCCAATAGGTGTCCTGCTGAAGACTCGTTGGGCAGGGGGCTCGCCACCCGTGAAGCGGCCAGGCCGGGTTTTGCGGTCACCAGCATCACGGGTGCATCCTCGGGGCGCCCAGTGCCAGCGCCTGGCTGTGGGGCAGCGCCCGTCCGCCGCACACCGATGGGCTCGGACAACTCCGCGTCAGTCGGCACCAGCGCGGGAATCCGGTGTGGCGATCCAGCGGCCGGGCCAGCGCTCGCCTGCTTGGTCGTCTGATGCGGGCTGCTGAGCGCTGCCGCACCCGTGAGATCAAGCTTGCGGGGCTCGGCGCTGGCTGCGGCCGGCCTGTCGCGGCCGGTTTTGCTGTCGTCAGCCGCCGTGCTGGACCAGCTTGATGACCAGCGTTGAAGGGCGGTCACCGTGATGGTGGCCAGGGTGCCAGCGAGCAGGAGCACCGCTATCACGCTCTTCCAGGAGATGGGCGGATGCCGAGGGGCCGACACGTCCGGGATTCGCGCCTGGTCGTCAGTCTGGGCTCCTGGCTTTGCGCCAGCGCTTGCCCGGCTTTCCGATACGCTGTCCCTGTCCTCGGGTGAGGCGGGAACCACCGATCCGCCCATCTTGCCTGGCCGGTCCATGTCGCTGGGGCGTGTAGATGCGGTGTTCATGGTGCAGCTCCGGCAAGTCTGGACGGTGGGGCTGCAGGCGCGGCTGGGGCCCCGGAGGTGGCTTTCAGCGCGCGACGGATGCCCGCAACGGTGGTGCCCTGCTCGGGCGGGATGCCGTCGAGGTCGAAGGCTTCGTTCCACAAGCCGACCACAGCCGTGCCGGCGCGCAGGACCAGGCGCCGGCTGACGCGGTCCACGACCAGCAGGTCGTCCTCCATGCGGGCATTGACCAGGGCTTCGCTGCCGTCGCCGAGGACCTGGAACACCGCTGGCATCTCCCGGTTGCCCGGGAGTCGCAGGTAGGTGAAGCGCCCGTCGTCGAACACCAGCGTCGGCACGATGTCCTGGGAGTGCTCGCCTTCGGCCAGGGAGTACTGCGTGTTCACGACGGCCGGCTTCGCCTGCAGGCGTTCGGAGACCAGCTGCGCCGGGGAGGACGGTCGCGGCGCTGGCGCTTGAAGACTGGCCTCGATGGCGCGGAGCGCCAGGAGGGCACGTTCGGCCGAGCTCATGCGATTCGGCTCGCGGTCGCGCGGGGCTGGTGCTGGGCCAACAGGCGGTGCCTTGACGATAAGGCGGTACAGCGCCGGCCTGGGATCGTCGTCGGGAAGCACCTGGAACCGCAGGTTGTGGATACGCCGGCTGGTGACGATCGCCAGGTTGTTGGCCGCTGTAGCGGTGCTCTTGGGCTTGATGAAGACCGTGCGCCCGCCGGGCTGCGCCGCGATGCACCAGGCCGAGTCCGCCTTCGAGCAGTCGCCGCCCAGGCCGGCGGCGAGCTCCGTGATGGACTCGTCCGCATCGAGCAGCACAAGCGTGACCTGGCCTCGCCTGACGGGCACCGTCACGACGCGGTGCGGGTCATAGCTGATCTCACGCAGGCGCGGGTCAGCGCCTGCGGCTGGCGTGCTGCCGGCCGTTGCCGGTCCGGCGTCCAGCAGCAGGCCTGCGATCAGCGTGCCGAGCACCGCCGTGCGGCTCATCGCTCGATGGGGCGCATTCATGGCCGCCCCCCGGCGGTGTTGATCTCTGGATCCGAGCGGTAGGCGGTGACGACGAACCCGAAGGGGTTTTCGAGGCGGTCTTTCTCCTTGGCCAGGGCCTTGGGCTGGTACTTGAACACGACGCTGGCGATATGGCGTGTGCTCACCTCGGGCAGGTTGCGGTCCGTCATCCTGACGGTCTTGTCGTAGGTGACCGTCGCTTCTCCGCGGTTGTCGCTGCGACCCGTCGGCGAGAGCCGCACGCTCACGATGTGGACCTGCCAGTCTTCGGTCGCCCCGATCCTTCTTTGCAAGGCGGTGTCGCCCTCGAACTGGCGGTTGTAGTCGGCGAAGACGGCCGGCGTCGCCGTGCGGGCGACCTGGTCGAAGTCGCGCTGCAGGAACATCCAGCTGTAGCCCTCGCGGGCCCGCACAAAGGTGGCCAGGTTGTGCTTGTCGAGGGCTTCCAGCGCCGGGACGGACTCGACGCTAAGGCGCTGCTGTATCGTGGTCTCGCCGGTGAGGCGGTCCACCACGATGGGGATGGGCACGAGTTCGCGCAGAGGGCTTTGTACGAGGACTGTGGCAACGCCCACCGCGGCGAGACTCAAGCCGGTCCAGGCGGCGCGCCAGGCGCGCTGCTCGGAGTGCTCGAGCATCTCGACCCGATCGATCTCCCAGGCGGCGTTGTGGCCCAGCGCTGCGTCCGATGGATCGCTGTCGCGCGCGCTGGCACAGGCGGCGTTGGCCTTCGGGACGGCATATGGCATGGGATCTGGCAATGCGGCGGCCTCTCCTGGCATCAGGATTGCACTCATGGCGTGACCTCTTGATTCGGTGGTGCGCCGGGCGGCGCGATCAGGTGCTGGCGCTGGTGGCGAGCTTCAGCGCGTGTGAGGATGGGGTGTCAGGGGTGCCGATCAGGGCAGGAAGTCGGCGACCTTGCCGGTGCGATTGAGCATCTGGTACTGGCGCTCTCGGTCGCGCGAGCGCGCGATCCTCTCCTCGCTGTCCGACATGCCTTGCAGCATCTGCACTTGGGAGACCTCGTGGGCGAGCAGGGCGTTCTCGGCGCCGATGCGAGCCTGGATCTCCAGCACGGCCTTCTGGTCGGTCGTGGCATTGATCTGCTGCATCAGGGACTGGATCTGGTTGAGGCGACCTGTCGCCGTGCGCATCGCATCCTGGAGCATGCCTTTTTGCTGGTAGGGCTGGGCCAGGCTGGCCTGGCAGCGGATCCGCTCGTCGCCGCCAAGGTCCGCGCAGTTGTAGATCAGACCTTGGTCGCGCAGCGCCTTGGCGGTGCCGCTCAGCCCTGCGTAGCCCGAGGTGTTGACTGCGTTGATCAGGGTGTAGGCCTCGGCGGGCACGTAGTTGCGCAGCAGCGGGCTGTCGAAGACGGCGCCGAGATTGCGAGAGCCGATGATGCTGTTGAGCTGGCTTTGCAGGTGGACGATCTGCTGGACCTGGTTGTTGATCGCCGTGATGTCGTTCATCACCTGCTGAATGGTCTGGGCCAGGTTGGCGGCATCGATGACCGGGATGCCCTGGGCCTTGGCCGTGCCTGGGCTGAAGGCGGTCACGGTGATCGCGAGCGCGCAGAAGAAGGATGCGAGCCGGAGGCGAATGATGATCATGGCGATGCTCCCTGGTGTGGCAGTTCGGGGCCGTTCCTGGCTTGGCCTTGTCAGGCCAGGCCGCGCATAGCGGCGCGTCGGTAGGCTGGGGTGATGGGCGGCGGAGTTCTGCCGGTGCGTGCGTATGAGGCGGCGCTGCCTGCCGCTCGCCCCAGTGCATAGGGCAGGCCGGTTCCGGCCCGGATGACGCCGCCCTGGGCGCTGGCGGCGGTGCCGCTACGACCCGCTGTCGCGCCCAGCCTGGAAACCATCATGACGTTCTGGATCATCTGGACGCCTTGCTGCACGGCCGCCCCACCGGTGAGGGCGGACGCGAGGCCCGGCGCCTGGAAGCAGACGATGGCCATCAGGATCATCACGATGCAGTACTTCAGCGACTCGGCGACGACGTTGAGCTGGGGCCCGAGGAAGCCGCCTTGGGACTGAATGGCCAGCACGATGGCGTCGCCGATGTAGGCGCTGAGCCCCAGGGCGAAGAATGCGAACCAGGCAAGCACCACTGAGTTGAGTAGCGCCGACAGCCAGCTGTCGAAGAAGCGGGCGGTCGGGCGCCAGGCCAGGCAGAGGATGAACAAGGGGCCAACCGCCAGCGTGAAGCTCAGGAAGGCCTTGGCGAGCGTGACGACGAAGAGCGCCAGGCAAAGGAAGATGACATTGCCGAAGGCGGTGACGACGGCGGCGAAGACCAGGTCGAGCCGCGTGATGCCGGCCTCCTTCATCAGGTCGAGGACGAGCTGGCTGGCTCTCTCATTGAATGCATCAAGCAGCGCGTAGGGCGTGGCGACTGTGGTCGGATCCGCTGAAGCGGGGAGGAATGTGGCCGCAACGCCGGTCGCCAAGGCATTGGCGACTTCAACCACATGGCTGATGTAATTGCCGGACTGGAGGGCGAAGGCCAGCACCAGACCGATCTTGACCACTTTCCAGACGAAGATCGGCACAGTCTCTGAGGCCTCGCCGCGCAAGACTGCCCAGCCGAACAGCAGGACCCAGAGCGTCATGGCGGTCAGCGCGAGCGGCGTGATCGCGCTTATCAGCGTAGCGATGACGCCGACGACATACGTGTTCAACACGCTGTCAAGCTGAGATCCGACCCAGGCGAACATGATGTTTGCTCCTCACTGAACCACAAGATTCGGCAGCGCCTTGATGCTGACGCAGCGGCTGCCGAGGTCGGGCCGCTCGCACTGCAGCCAATCGCCCTTGAACTTGACGATCCATTGGCGGGGGCGCTTCTCCTGGCCGAATGTCGACGCACGGCAGGTGCCCGGCCGGGCGTAGAACTCGGTGCACTCGCGGATGCCGTCCTTTGTCTCCACCATCCGCCAGCCGCTGGGCGTGCATCCAGGCTTTGTCGCGGGACAGGGCTTGCCCAGCGACGCCTTCGGCAGCGGCGGTGTCTCGACACGAGTGCTGCCGTCGGGCGCGACCGTCACGGCTTCATTGCCTTTGACGAAAGGGGCGGAGCAGGCGGCGGCGGTGCCGAACGCGAGCGAGCTGAGCACGGCGAGCTGCAACGATGTCTTCATGCGGTTCTCCCTGAAAATCTCAGTCGACGATGCTGAACCTCCCGCATGAAGACGGGAAGCCATTGACACGGATCGTCACCATGTTTTTGGCGGATCTCATCGAGCAAGGCCACGTTGTCTGTGGTCGCGGACAGCACGGCCATGAAGTCGTCCAGACCCGTCAGGTCCAGCTCACAGATCGCGCTGGCATGACCCTGCTTGATCAGGAAGCGGCGGTTGCCGTGCGTGCCCAGGCTGCGCACGATGTCGTACTCGGCATTGGTGAGGCCGAAGCCCTCGACATACTCCTCGCGCAGCGCCTGGGGGTTGGCCAGGAAGATCTTGGTCACGCTCTGCTCGACCATGGTCCGGCCTATCGGATGGCTCAGCACGTCGGACGGGCTCTGGGTGTCGAAGATGCCCAGGCCGTTTTGCTTGCGGATGGTCTTCTGCTTGTGCTTGGCGAAGTCGCTGAAGATCTCGTGATCCAGGGCTTTCCAGAACTCGGAGATCACATAGATCAGCCGGCTGCCGTCGATGCGCTCCTTCATGACTTCGAGCAGGACCATCATCACCGGCGTCCGCACCTCGGGCAGGTCCAGAAACTCCGTGGTGTCGAAGGCGATGATGGGCGCTTCGTCCAGACCGATCAGTTGATCGCCGGCCTGGTCGAAGACCCAGCCCAGTGCGCCGCCCTCGCACCAGCGTCCGAGCCGCTCGAAGAGGCTGTTGTCTCCCGTCTTGGGCAGGTTCTGCCGCAGCGTGGAGAAGCGGCGCAAGGGGGCCGGCAGCATCGCCACCGCCTTGACCGCATCGGCGATCGCGCGCTCATCAGCGGGCAGCAGGGGCAGGGGCGTGGTCGCGATGCAGGTGCGCACCAGCTGTTCCCAGAACTGGATACGGGCCGGCGTCGGTTCGCGCTGAAGCGGATTGCAGCCGGTGGGCTGGCCCGCTTCGAGTGTGAAGTAGCGGCCGCCCAGGGCCCGGATGGCGATCTCGCAGCCGCGGTCGAGGTCGAACAGGACCAGGCGCGGTGCCGGCTGCCATTTGCGGGTCAGTACCAGCAGGAACATTTCCAGCGCGGTCTTGCCCACCCCTGTCGATCCGATGATCAGCGTGTTGCCCGGCAGCTTCTTGTCGGCCGAGTCTTCGCCATCCGGGCTCGCATGCAGGTTCAGGTAGAAGGGCTGGCCGGAGGGCGTGCGCAGCAGCGCCAGCGCCTGGCCCCAGGGATTGCCCTCGCGCTTGCCGCTGGCGAAGTTGTGGCCGCTGGCCAGGGCCGCGAAGGCGCGCGAGGAGAGCTTGGCGTCGCGCGGCCGCCATTTCCAATTGCCGGGCATCTGGGCGAACCAGGCGGCGTCGGCCACCAGGTCGACCGGCGACATCTGCAGGCTTGAGGCTTCGCCAACCGCGCCGATGGCCTGCGCGGCATGCCGGCCGGCATCCGCCCCGTCATGGCCGAACACCACCAGGCTGTAGTGGTACTCGCCCATGCAGAACTGGCCATCGCCGAGCTCGTTCAGGGCCGCGTCCATGTCGGCGATCTGGCTGGCCACGACATCGTCGCTGGCGATCAGCTGGTCCCGCTGCAGTTCCAGCGCGCGCATGGCCTCACGGCGCGGCAGGATGGAGAAGGACTGGGTCTCGATGAACTCGCTGGCCTCGTAGAGCAGCGAGTCGAGGATGCCGGGTTCGACCGCGTCGGCATACTCCTTGATGTCGACCAGGGCCGCGTAGCGGCGCTCGTCGCCGTATCGCAGCTCCAGCTTGTCGCCCGCGAAGGACAGGCGGACCTTGGGCAGGGTCCGGTACAACGGCCCCGTTGCCAGCGGCACGGGGTCGGGCCGGCCGTTGACCAGGTAGCCCAGGAACTCAGCCACCTCGGCGTAGGCCCGCTGGCCCTGCTGGCGGACGCCCAGCAGGCGCGGGCCGAAGCCTTGCAGCACCCGTGCGACCAGGGCTGTGCGCTCCTCCATCACGCGCAGGGCGTCCGACTGGGCCTCGGCAATGGCGACTCGCGAGCGGGGCCTTGACCGCAGCGCCCGGCCCACGCGCGAGGACTCCGGGCGGTAGACCAGGGTCAGGTAGAGCTCATTGCTCATCATGGGGCGCTCGCCGAGCTGGGCCTGGTAGGCCTGGGACAGGTCGCGGGCGAAGCCGGATACCGGCGGGTGTTCCAGCTGGTCGCTCACATGGCGGTGGAGCCTGTGGGTCCACACGGCCCACTGGCCACCGGCGAGGTTGCGCAGCAGGCTGCACAGGGCCTCATGGCGCTCCTGGACGAGGTGCTCGTCGGCGCACTCGAAGGGAATCCCGTCCAGGCGCCAGACGCGCAGGTAGTCGCCACCCCGCGTGATCACGTCGTGGGGGCTGAGCATCGACGAGAACGGCACGAACCTGGCCAGGGGGTTCTCCGTGCGAACCTGGCGCCAGTACCGGGGCTGGGCCGGTGCAGGTTGCCCGAAGCGGCGGCCCGCGCCGGCCGGGGGGCTGCTAGACATGCCAAGCATCGCGGGCTCCTCGGTAGAGGGTGGGGGCGTAGCTGCGGGCGCACCAGAAGCGATGGTTGCGGTCATGCAGGCGCAGTCGCAGGGCGAGATAGGCCTGCCGGAATCGCTGGTCGTCTCGGGCGGTGATGAGCCGCATCCAGATCAGGGCCGGGCACAGGGCCAGCAGGACCACGAGCGCCGTCCACCAGCTCACGAGCAGACCGCCCCACACGATCAGCAGCATGCCGCTGCCGAAGAGGGTGACCAGCGGCGTGAGCGGAATGCCCAGCTTCATCGCGGGCCGCGTCGCACCCTTGTAGATCGTCTCGGGCTGCATGGTGGAACTCCGATCCAGGCTGAGCGGTGCTGGACGCTCAGCTGACGATGAAGGTCGCAAAGGCGGCGGCGCCGCCGACCAGGGTGCCACCGATCAGCACATTGGCCACATCGGCCAGGCGGGCGCCCTGGAAGATCATCTTGAAGCCGGCCCAGATGATGGCGATGGTCACCACGGCGACCGAGATCGTCACCAGGATCATGTTGACGTTGGTCACCGTCGTGTTGATCTTCTCGAAACCCTGGGCCAGGGCTGGCTGCGTCACCAGCGGCGCAGCGATGGAGGCGGCCAGCGCGCGCATCCGGCGCGAAGCGCGCAGATTGGGGAAGGCCCTGGGCCGGTGATCGAGCCAGCGGTGATGGCGGCGGCCGCTGCGAGGGGCAGGGCTTTGAGTCTGCGCGCTGGCAGCGGGCGGGCAGCCGGCCGGGAGGCGGCGAGTCCGGCGGCCGATGGGGGGAGGGGCGGCGGCGCTGGGGGTGTCGCCTCGGACGTGTGCGGTGTCGCTCATGGCTGTTCCTTTGCCTGTGCAATGGGGTGGAGGAGGGGTTGGGGAAGGGCGGCCCGAGCCGAAGCCGGGGTGCCCGCAGCGGCGACCACCCTTCGCACATAGCCATGCTCAAAGCCAGTGACGAAGTTGCCGCTGTAGTAGCAAGACGGGGTTTTCCTGAGTGAGGTCTGGTCTGCCTGAGACGTCATGTCTGTATCGGAAGCGCGTGAAGCAGGGACCCGGTCCAGGCACTCGGTCAGCACGGCCTGCATGGCCGCCAGGTTGATACAGGGCTCGAAGGCGCTGCTCAGCGTCAGCCCCAGGCGTTCGAAGTTGCCGATATTGATCTGGCCGAGCCCAACGCTGAAGTTCCATCCGGCGGCACGCAGCGCGCGGGCCGTGGCCAGCGCCTCGGCGCGCGTCCGGGGTTGCCGCTGTAGCCGCCCGCCCACCACGCCGATGGCCCAGGGGTGGAGGGCGCTTTCGGCGGCGGCCAGGGCATGGGCGGTGCTGGGCGCCACCTGCGGAGCGCAGGCCAGCGCCAGGGCGAGGAATGTGGGGCTGTCCATGGCCGTTCCTCAGTTCCCCGACTCGACCGGTGGTGCCGGTGGCTGGGATGCCAGCCAGGCGGCGTAGTCGTCGTCGAATCGCCGGTCCCAGCGGCCGAGCATGGCTTTGGCGGCTGGGCTGAAGTCGGTCACGGTGTCGCCGCTGAGAGTCCACCAGGTTCGCGCAAAGGCCTGGCCGTTGACGGTCACTGCCACGGCGCCGGTGTAGTTGCAGTAGTAGCGGGGGCCGTTGGGGCCATCGACGATGCGCGTGTATTGGGGTGGGCAAAAGCTGGGTGCGCTGGCCCAGGCATGGCTGGCCGAGTTGCCGCCGCCGGCCATGCTGCAGTTCGGGAAAGCCCGGCCGCGAGCCAGGTCGCGCCAGAGCTGCGTGATGGGCGGCACGCACTGGGGAATGGCGCGCCAGCTCGGCGCGGCAAGGCAGAGCAAGACCAGGCAGCCATCGAGCGCCAGGGCCGGCGTGCTCGTGCCAAGGAGCAGGGCTGCGGCGCTCAGCGCGGCGGCGATGGGGGCCTGCTTGCCATGCGGTGCCGGGTGATCACCACGAGACGTGAGCGGGCCGGCAGAGGTGGTGCGGAGTTTCATGGCGGCTGGTTGGTTTGGTGGCCGAGAGTTCCTTGTGTGGGGCGCTGTTTGCTGCGCTCCCGTGAAGAAAATCTAGGCGTCAAACCAGCCAGATCGCGTGCTGAATTTTGCGATTAATCAGCGGTTACAAAAGGGCGGTTGCGGGTGCGAAGGCGGCTGCGCCAGCGCTGCATTCAGCCGCTCTGCAGCGGTTGCCGCCATCGGCGATCAGCCGCCGAGTTCACGCTCTCTGGTATGAAGCAGACGCCGGCGCGCCTGTCCGCCTGACGGATTTAACGACCGGTGTCGTGCCTTCGTCAAAGACGCACCAGCTTGCCGGCCAAAACCGTTGGGCACCAAACCTGACTACACCGCCGATGCCAACAGCATGTCACCGACTCTGGTTATCCGCAGGCCCAACCTACCAGCCAATGGTTCTAGAGCCTCAAGCAAAGACTTCCGAAGGTCAGCCGGAAGCCCAATGAAAAGCCGCATTAGCGACTCAGCTGCGGACAAAGTGCCGATTTTGGCGAGGAGCCGAAGAGCACTGTTGCAGAGGTTGTACGTAGCTGTTGCGGCGATTCGCTCGAGTTCGTCAATGGAAACGCCCATCCCACGCGCATGAAGCGCCTCTAGCGCATGACCGGCAGACGCCTCGTCGTTAAGCCTCTGGGAGGTAGGCGTCGCCATAGCTCTTTCGAAAGCTGAACGCAAAAGGGTGATCGCGCCAGGCACTCCAATCTGGACAGCTTCTACGACCAAGCTGAGATGCTTCCACGGCTCGTAATCGGTACGCAATATCCAAGATTCCAACAGTGGAAACGACGCCGTCAATCCAGGATGTCTTGCAAGAGGATCCATGGTGCTCGTTCCGCCGGGCTTATGAACGCGCCACTTCAGACCAGTCATGAGCGAGTGGCCGAGACGACTTCTCTCGTCAGGAGCCCACTCCCTAGCCGAAAGCATTGACACAGATTGCTGAACGCGCGAGCGATCGAGCACATGCCCAATCAGAACGATGGTCTCGCCAACAGTCTCATGCGACATTGAAGGCATTCTCGAAAGTAGCTCGTCGAACGCCGCAACTCGGCCCATGGTCACCAGATGCTGCAGGGCAAGTATGCGCATCCAGTCCTGAATGTCGTTGCTAGCCAGAACCTCCAGAAGTCGGCTCTCTCGAGCGGATGCCGGCCATTGAGCACAAAGATCTGATAGCGCTCTGGAAGCGTTATCGCGATCCGCCGACGGCGCTTGAAGCAATCCCAAAACGGATGACATATCCACGGCGGTGCTGGACATAGCAAGCGCCGCCGAATGGTACGGAAAGTACCCTGGGCGGGAGAGCGCGCCGCTAATGAGCTCCTTGGCGCCATTGTCTAGCGGTGAATCGGCATGAAATCTTGCTGCCAACCGCACCTCGGGGGCCAGCGTCGCGTCGTTCGCTACAGCCAATGCCTCCTCCGTGCTCACGCTTCCTCTTCTGAGGTGGCCGAGCAAACAGCAGATCGCACCACTGTCCGCCTCCGCTCGCGGCTCACGCCTCGCACGATGCACATACATCCTAAAAGCTGTCGCGCCAAGGCGGTCCGCCTCAGCTTGAACGTCGACTAGGGTGAGGAAATTCTCGATATCTCCTGCGAGAAATCTCTCCAAGACTTCGGTCGAAAGCGAGGTGTCATTCGCTATTGAAAGGATCCTGCCCGAGCCGTGATAGACGAGACGACGTTCGCCCAGCCTCGCTCGCACTCGGGGATGCAGCGGCTTAGAGAACGCATCGACAATGATGCCGTCCACAAGATAGTTGGTTCGCCAAGCAAGCGATCCCCACAGCCCAGCGAAGCGGTCCCCAATTCGCTGCCACTGCTCATCGGACGCAGCCATGCCGTTTGAGAGACATCGGCCGAGCAGCCTCAAGCCGGTGTGGAACGCGTCATCTTGCTTCGCAAGGATCTCGTCGACGACAGCGTGCGGTGCAGGATGCTGCTCGAGCGCAAACTGGATCGCCTGAGCCCAGGGGCGCCTTACGATCATGGACAGGCGTCGCCCCAACTGGTCTTCGTGATTTCGGAGCAATTCTGCCGAGGCCAGATATTCCTGAACGATCGGGAAAGGGAACGTCAATCTTGCCAATCCGTCTCTGCGGAGCACGCCGCGGCGGATAAGCGCATCTCGAACATCGTCCGTGCGCAGCGCCGGCGAGACTTCCCTGACGTGCCGTTCGAGCTGACGAACGCTAACGCCGATGGTGTCCGTCTCCAACGCCTCGAAGGCCGCACGCTCGGCGATGATTCGCAACGTCTCTGTGTCGAGAGAGTCACGCTGCGCAGCCTTGTACTCCGAGGGCCGAAACAACGTCCCCAGGTAGCTCTCAAGCAAGTCGCTACGCCGAAGGTTTTGTTTCTCAAGGCGCAAGACCAGCATCAACGCCAGAAAAATGGGGATGCGGACCATGTGCGCAAGGTCAGGCCGCTCGAAGATCCGCGACAGCAACTCAGCCGCGACGGCTGGCTCGCCGGGCCTGTAGAAGTCGACATACCTCGATAGGTCTGAGTCGCGCAGTGCCGCCAGCTCAACAACCTTGCAGTCTCCGGGAGGGACCAGTGCACTGGCATCGCGGACCGTCATCAGCCACGGGATGGCTGAATGGCTTACCCGATACACATTGAGCCGTTCCAGTACGAGGGATCGTCGGTCGCTTGAGACCTCATCCAACCCATCGAGGAAGAGCACCAGTGTTCCAGTGCTGGCTGCGGCACGCCAGTCGATGCGGACTCCAAAATCGCCATTGATGCGCTCAGCGAGGTATTCGGCTATCGGAAGTTCCGATTCGGCAAGACGTGGGATCGAAATGATTACAGGCAGGAAACCTGCCTCTGCCGTCTTGCGCGCCAACGCATTGACCAAGGTGGACTTACCGAAACCTGGCCCGGCGACAACAACTAGCGCGTTGAGCTCAGTGCTGGGAAACTGTTGTAGATCGACTTCAGCCACGCCACCTAGTTGGCGCCAACTCGAGAAGTCATCGTCAAAATCGGGCGCTTTGTCCATCCGGTATTCAAGACATCTCGGCCACAAGACCTGCGCGCCGTGCTTCTGCTTGAAGTTCGTACCCGGAACCTCGATGGTTGCGAGCGAGGAGATGGCTTCACGATATTTAGCGCTTCCCCAGCTCGACGGGTCCGCAATCATGATCCCGGCATCAGAACGTAAGCGCTCGTAGAGGGTCGGCCCATCGAAACGGGCGCGCGCTGCCGCGCCTTCGAGCGCAATCTCCGAAAGTGTGCGAAAGACCCGTGCCGCAGGCACAGATGACGGTGGCATCCACAGAGGCACCTGGTCGCGCTCAACCTCATCGGCCACGCACACGGTCAGGTCAAGGCGACAGAAGATCTGCCAGAGGTCCTGGACCGTGCAGGCTAAGGCCTTTTGGATCGACTGCAGAACCTGAAGCTGACTCGCGTTCAGCCGGCCTTGCCATTCGGAGGCATCAGACCCAGTGCAGCGTTCCGCTAGTGCGCGAAGATTTGTTGCCAGGCGCGACGGTTCCCCTAGGACTAGTTCGATACGATCGTCCGGCGTGAAATCGCCGGCGACTTGGCTTCGGATCGCAACCCACAGTTCCTTCCACCGCTTCCCTTTCGCCTCCAGCGAGAGCTTGACCTGAAAGAACCGACGCGACCCGTCCGCGAATCGGACGACGAAGTCGTCAACGCTCACTGGCGCTTCAAGCCTGACCTCAACCGGCTGGTCATGGCGCGCCCGCTCGCGCGGGTCGAGCATGCGCCCCAGATAGAGCGCCGCGACTTGATCCTGATACCTGATACCCGCCTGTGTGGCCGGTCCTCCCGCCTCTGCCATCTAGCTCCCCAGCCTGCCTGCACCATCCGTGCGTAGACGAGCCCGTACTGCCTCCACAGCGCCGGACAGGGCGCAAGGCATTTGCGGGCGAATACCTCAGGCTAACAGGATGCGCCAGGTCCTCAAGCCTGAGCCCAGTTGGTCACGCGATCTTGGAGCAGCAGCTATCGAAGCAGTTCCGGTAGCTCGTAGAGCAGTTTCAGAGCTTCAGCCCAGCCGCCTTCTGAAAACAGGCGGAGGATTTCCACGAGTCGAGCGCGTCGGCCTTCGTCTTCAAAGATAGCCCTGTGATCGGCGACATAACGCTGAACGATGCGAACCACTGCCGTGTTGCCGAGCGACTCAAAGTGATAGCCTTCTTCGCGGCCGCGGCCCAGCAGTACTTGGTAAACCGATTCAAAAACGGTGGCCGGGTTGCCAGGAATCAGGTGCTCATAGAGTTCGATCAGGTGATGCAGCGTGCCGGGTTCTTGCGAGGCTGCCAGGACGGCTAGCGTGTCGGCGTAGTCGTTGAGGAACTGCGCCTTGGTCGTGACGTCGAGCAGGCCCGGTGTGTCGTCGTCCTGACTGTTTTGCTGTGCCTGCCGGGCCGCGTAGGCACCCGATCCGAAATAGAGCTGATTGACCGCAGCTTCCACCAGCATGCCGGCAGCACGGTAGCGCTTGATTGCGGCGTCACGGGCGACTTCTTCCGGGCCGGACACGAGCACCGACCGCGCCTCGGCGGCGGTTTGCGACATTTGCTTCAACACGATTCGCAGACTTTCCTGTGACCGGTCGCAGATGTTTCGGGATTCTTCTGTCGCATTGGACCGATACCGGTCGAACAGGTGGCCTCGCAACATGCCGACAAACGTCTGAAGTGCCGCTGAGTAGCGGACGGGATCGGCAGCGAATTCTTCCAGCCATCCCCTGGCCAATGGTCGCCCTTGCCCGACGAAGAGGATTGCCACCCATTGCCCCAAGGCCTCCGGGACGTGATTGCGATCTCCGGCGGTCGTGAATTGCCCTGCCGAGAGTCTGTTCTTGACTGTGGTGAGGAGCGCCTCGCATCGCACTAGATTTGTCCGACCGAACCTGATCAATGAGCGACAAAGCAGCGCGGCTACAAGGTCCGGGTGTGTCTCCGACGCTGCAACACGCTCGGCCAGTTGCCACATGCGTTCCGGGTCAGCGGCGCTGATTACCTGCATGTTCTGAATGAACTGGAGACGGACGGCAGGAGCGGGGTCGTCAAGTGACGACGCCAGGCTGTCCAGAATCACTGGATACTCGCTGGCAAATCGCGGCGCAAGCGAGACCCACGACTCGGCGGCATATACGCGCACATCCCAATTCCCCCATCCCAGGCTCACAGGTCTTCCTCCTTTAATTTCGGATAAGGACTGGCCGACAGGCGCTGGAGCAGCGCGAAAAGAACCGGCAGCGAGGGGAGTCCAGCAACATCCGGCGAATAGTTTGGGCTGGAGGCAATGCGCTCGGCGACGTTGGAGACGTGCCCCCACGCCGGCATGTCGACCTGCTCGTGAAGGCCTGGTGCCAAATCGAGCAGGATCACCAGCGCGACCGCCTCGGCCCACAAGCCGGCGAGATAGGGGCGCGGGTGGTCCTCAGGCGTCTTGCCGAGGCGTTCATAGAGGGTATTCGACGCCTCGCGCACCGTTCGTTGGGGCTCGGCATGTGGGTCAATGCCTTCGCGGCGCAGGCGTTCGCGAGTCCAGTCAAAATGGTCGTCGGCGTCCGCCGCGTCAGTGGCAATGCGCCCGGTCGTCCGGGCTGAATCTGCTCCAGCTTCATCGAGCGTGCGCCGAAGTTCGCGGCTTGATTCGAGCACAAGCGCGTCGTCTTCGACTCTCTCGAAAAACCAATGCAGCATGCTCTGCCAGCAATGCTGGTCGGAGGAGTCTTCAGAAGCCGCGCGCCCAGACAGCAGACTTTCGAACTGGGCCTTCTGTTCATTGGTGCGGCTTGCCCAGGCCTGTGCTGCAAAGGTGGCCGCGTCGCGTGCCGTTCCCCGTGCATTCAGAAAGTCGATTCGCTCAAACAGCGGCCACAGCTGATCCGCCAGTTCGGCGATACGTTCGCTGGCGACACGGAATATCCGGTTCCACACGGCCGCTGTCGCGTGGCCGACGGAGGCGGCTGCCACGCTGGCTTGGAAGGCGTCGACAGAGCAGGATCGAAGAAAGAGTAAATAGTTTCGGAGAAGGTCGTCGTCGCGATTGAAGCGCGTGGCGTCATCGTCGTCCCACGCTTGGTACTCGAACTCGTGACCGCGCAATTCAACGATTTCGGCGCCGATGGTGACCCGTTCCGGCTCTCGCTGTCGGGCGTAGCTGTCCCTGCCGTCCTTCCCGACCGAACCTTCGATCAAGGCCCTCGTGCCGGACGCCGGATCGATGGCGAGGAACTCGGGCAGGGCTGTTCCGAGGCGCCACAGTGCATGGTCATAGTCCTGCCGACGATTCGACGTGAGCGGCAGGATGCGGCTCCCGGCGCCGCCGAGCATGGTGCTCGTGTTGTCGTAAATGGTCTGGCTGTACAGGCGGCGATAGATCTCCACGGCGAACTCAGGATCGGCACGCGCGATGGGCAGAATCTGTTCGCCGAGCCAGCCTGCCTCCTGGTCGGCATGTTGGGAGAAGCGCGGCTCGCGAAGGATGCGATCGAGCAGCAGGCGGGAGGCTTGCACATCGGACGCGAAGCTCTTGCCCACGAAGCGTATCGCCTGGGTGCCAAGCAGGGTCAGCTCTGGATTTGCGGACCAAGCTGCCTCCAGCAGTGCCCTGGACGCCCGGCCATAGCTGAGTAGTACGTCAGGAGTGGCCAGGCTCGGCTGGTCGAACAACATAAGCAACAAAACCCGGGCAGGCTCAAGCAGGGCGCGCTCACGCGTCGCCAGCAGTGCCTCCGCCAAGCGGGCCCAGACCGCATCACGTGAGGAGGCGGCCGGCCGCGCGCTGCTGTCCATGGCAACGAACCTAGATAGGAGGTTCAGCAGGCCCGACATGCCGGGGCTGGCGGACGACGCGGCGATGAGCGACAGTAGACCGTCGATGTCGGATTCGCTCTCGACGCTTTCGCTAGCGACACGCAGCGCCACATGACCCAAGACGGGATCGACTTGATCGGTGGCGAAGATGTCCGCCAGAAGCCGCCAGGTGTGCGGCCGTCCAGCATCGTCGTTCCGCCATACCCGCTCGACTGCGAACCGGAACGCGGGCGCGAGCAAAAGAGCCGAGGAAGTCTCCCCTCTCAATTGCAGCAACAACTGCCCGGGGTCGTCCCAGTCCAAGAAGAAGCGTCCCGCGACATGGTCGAAGAGGACATGATGCCCAAAGCCCACGAGATCGCCGTTGGCGACCAGGACGCCGGTCTGGATGACCGCGTCGACACTATCGTGCGCAATCAAGACCTTGCGTACGGTCAGGCGGCGACGTCCCAGCATTACAGTGCAAGCCGCCGCTGCGGCTTGCTGCATAGCGGTACTGGTCAGGCGGGTGTCTTCGTAGACGTCGATCAAACCGGATTGCGTCGAAATGGCACTGAAGGTGGAGGCGCCGACGCCGTCCGACAGAAGCTGTGCAGCCAGCGACAGATTGAAGATGTTCTTGAGCAGGGCACGAAGTTGACTTGGCGCTGCGTCGAGCAGCGTTGCCATTTGCGGCGCGAGGCTGCCGACTTCCGTCAAGTCCTGTTCCGACAGGCGCGGAACGGCAAAGTGCATAACCGCGCTGAGGGCCGGGTCGGCATAGTCTGGATCGACAGGGGTCCCTCGAAAGGCCTCTCGATACCTGCGGCCGTTCCGAAGATCGAAGGTGCGAATGGATGCAACGACCGTCCACTCGTCGAGGTCGGTCCGCGCGCTCTCGATGAGCGCCGCGAATACGGCTTCGGCGGCCCCCCCGCGTGCGGCATCCAATGCATCAACGATAAGCACCTTCGGCCCGGGCCCCGGAAAGGCGGCGAGAACCTCCAACAATGGACGCTGTAGTCCCAGCTCCGACGCGAGATCCGCCGCGATGGTGACACCAGGAAATCGATCCACAGACAGAAAGATCGCAGTACCGCCGCGGCTCAGGATGGCCGCGGCAGCGGACACGAGGGCACCGGTCTTGCCGGCACCTGGCTCGCCGACGACCAAGGTGGATCCCGCCAAAATCGCCTTGGCCAGTGGCGCGTCACTCTGTCGTGCAACGCGCAGGGCCGGAACGAGGGGCAGATGACTGTGACGTTCCAGTCGAAGCATTTCTTGGTTCGTTACCGCGCGGAGTCTGGTGACGTCAGCCTCATAGTCGGCCGCAGTAACATCGAAGTGACCGCGACGCCGAAGCTCGCGCAGGAGACCGCTTCTGTCGGCTATCGCCCCACTGCGGATCAGGTCGCGCATCAGGCCGCGAAGGTCACGCATCGCCGACTCGCTGGCTGCCTCATCGGCAAAAACACGACGCGCGAGCTGTTGCGTAGCCTCTCGCCAGTCCCGATCCCCTTCGTCCATGTCGAAGCGGGCCACGTGAAAGTGGCGTGCGAGTTGAACGAGTTGGTCGCCGGTCGGATCTACCCCACTGCTGGACCGCCAAGCCGGCTTCGCCAGCGACTCAAAGAGAGCTAGGGCCTCTTTCTCAGCCTTGTTGCGATGCACCGGAGTGCTGACCCAAGAGCCGCCCATGTCGAAGGCCCTGCAGCTGGCCTCCAGAATGTTCAACGTCTGCGGCGCACCGGAGCCCACAGCTAGTAGGCCGGCGGTCTTGGTGGAGTCTGGCGTACCGCCCGCCGTCATCGCGCGCTCAAACCAGAGGGTGTGCTGGGTGATCGTCTTGCCAAGAGGGCTCGCCTCGCGGTCGCTAAGACTTGCTGTCGTCTTGCACTGAATGTGGATGCTGCCGCCGTCGGACAACTTGACCTCGATATCGTCCAGCCCGTCTCCAGTCTCGAGTTGTATGGAGATCGGGATCGCAGCGTTGTTGAGGCCAAATCTGCCGCCGACAGGCGTCCGCGCCAGTAGGTGGGATGCAAACCACGACGCGACGGCGGCCTGAAAAGCCATTCCTGCCTCGGTGGCTCTTCCGCCCGCGCGCATTGGAGTTGGCACAGAAGACGCTGTTACCGAAGACGCGACGCCACCACTCGCGGGCAAGGAAGTTGTTGTTGCCATAGGGTAGTTCTAGGTCCCTCGAAGAAAAACCACCTTTCGATGGCCTGCCAGTCGGGGCGCGGGTACCCAACGGCCGGTCTTGGCAGGAGCGGTCGTCAGATTCTGAACCACGAACGACTCACACCAGCCTTGAGCGTGTATTGGCCTGCGGCCTTCACTGCGTTGCGTCGCTGGCGGCCTCCAGTGCCAACCTGTAGGCTTTGTCGAACTCTTCGACCAAAACCGCCAGGCTGCAATCGAGAGCGGTTGCGATCTTGACGACGCCGACGAAGTTGGGAACTGTGCGGCCATTCTCGATGGCTGACATATTGGATCTCCCAATCGAGGCGGACAGTGCCAGCGACTCTTGAGATATTCCTGCGGCAACCCGCAAGGACACCACTGCTTGGCCGAACGCGGCGGCAATGATGGGGTCTGCCGATTTCGAGCCTACTGGTCGTCCTTTTGGAATGCTCTTTTGTGCCGTGGGTCTCATGGGCATGAGCCTCGCGACACGTAATCAACAAAACCACACTTAATTAAATAAGTTGACCTAGAATTGCTCGTGCGAGTTGAAAGCCGGCAGATGCCTCCCGCAAGCAGCTGACGCTGATCCCTCGGCGAGCAGTTCGATGTCAAGCCGCTCGCGAAATGTCAAACGGCGCACCCCTTGTTGCGCCTTGTCGGTTCTGATGCGGCCGGCGTTGCTCCGCCCGGCCTTTGACCCTGGGAGGGTTCACCATGAAGAAGCATCTACCTCCGGTCTTTTCCCGCATCCGAGACGCCTTGCGGCGGCGCGGCAGCTCGACTCAGGATGCGGAAGACATCGTCCAGGAAGCCTGGGTGCGGCTGGCCCGCTACGAGCGTGAGCAGGTCGTCGAGAACTCGGATGCCTTCCTGATGCAGACCGCGCTGAACCTGGCCATCGATGAGCATCGGGGCCGGGTCACCCATGGCGAGCAGGTCGTCCTCGAAGAGGTGATCCTGGTCGATGACTCGCCGCCCGTCGAGGCCGTGGTGCTGGGGCGAGAACGCCTGGCGCGGTTGCACTATTGCTTGGGGCGACTGACCGAGAGGAGCCGGGACATCTTCCTGGCCCACCGCCTGGACGGTCTGACCTACCGGGAGATCGCCGACCATCACGGCTTGAGCATCAGCACGGTGGAGAAGCACATCGCCAAGGCTACGATGCAACTCATCACCGGGATGCAGGACTGGCGAACGTGACTGGCGCGGACGGGCGGGACGGGCGAGACGGGCAGGGGGAAGAAAGACAAGGGGCCGAGCCCGTCGTGACGCGAGAGATCGCGGCCGAGGCGGCGGTCTGGATCGCCCGGCTGCACGGGCCGGATCGATCGAATCACATGGAACGCGAATGCCGAGCCTGGCAGGCGCGCTCGGCGGCACATCGGCTGGCGTTTGAGCGCGGGACGGATCTGTGGATGGAGGCGGCGGGTGTGGACCGGGCCGCTGTGGCTCGGGCAGCTGCCAGCAGGCCTGAGAGCCGAGGTGGGGCAGGGCAGGGCGCCAGCCCCTCGAATGCCGGCACCAGGGGATGGGGCTGGCCGCGCCCCTGGGCGCTCGCTCTGTCGCTCACAGCGACGGTCCTCGTGGTCGGTGTGCTGGTGGGCCAGCCCTGGCGCGACATCGACAGCTACGACACCGGCATCGGCGAGCAGCGCCTGGTGATCCTGAAGGACGGGACCCGGATGTCGCTGAACACATCGACGCAGGTGCGGGTGGCGCTCGGCGCTTCCAGGCGCGCGGTGGAGGTCATCGGGGGCGAGGCGTTGTTCGAGGTGGCCAAGGATGCGAGCCGGCCCTTTGTGGTGCGGGCTGCGGGTTCCGAAGTGACGGCCACGGGCACGGCGTTTGTCGTGCGCTACAGGCCGGCCATCGAGGGCAGCCAGGATGCGCTGGACATCACCTTGGTGGAGGGCAGGGTGGTGGTGCGCGGTGCGGCCGAGGGTTCACCCACCACCGAGTTGGTGCCGGCCGTGGAGATGCTGCCGGGGCAGCGCTTGAGGGTCGCCGGCCGGTCGCGTGGTCAGGTGGCTGCTGCGGTCGAGCCGCAGATGGACAGGCCCCATGTCGATCAGGTGCTGGCCTGGAAGCGTGGCGAGGCGGTTTTCGACGACGTGTCGCTGCTTGAGGCCGTGGCCGAGATGAACCGCTACAGCTCGGTGACTATCCGTGTGGCCGATGGCGGCGCACTGGGCAGCCTGCGGGTCAGCGGGGTGTTCAAGACGGGTGACAACCTGAGTTTTGCGCGAGCGCTGGGCAAGCTGCATGGACTTGAAGTTCGGCAGCGCGGCGATAGGCTGGAGCTTGAGGCGAGGTAGGGGAACTCGAAAGGGCGGCTGCCCCGTCGGGTTGCGGATGGCGCCTCACCGGGATGGGTAGGTCTGGTCCAGATTGATGATGCTGCGCAGCCGGGTCTGCTGAGAGCATTCGCTGCGCTTGCGCTGGGCTGCCATGCCCGGCCTTGGGCAAAGTCCCCGGCTGGAAGGCTACGCGTTCCAGCTGCTCCACAGCGTCAACTGGATGCCGGCCACCATGAAGATCGCCTTCACTTCGTGTTTCAGCGCTACCGTCTTCGCGGAGCAGCCGGTTTGGCGTCAGATCCTGGCGCACAAGCCGGACGCTCTGGTGTTGACGGGCGACTCGATCTACATCGATGAACTGACACACCCCACCCATCCGAAGGCCATGGCGGACTTCGAGTTCTTCCGATTGGTGGCCGTGAAATACCGCCAGCAACTGGCGCAGGCCGATTTCGCAGCCTTGATCGCGGCGGTGCCTACCTATGCGATCTGGGACGACCACGACTTTCTCTGGAATGAGTGCTACGAGGAGAAGGCCATTCAGAAGAAGGTCTATGCCGGACACATCCGCGCATCACGGGCGCTCTTCAACGCCTACTGTGCCCATCTGGAAGGCAAGCAGCAATTTCCGGCCGATGACAGCGATGCCCGGCTTTGGTCCGCCGATGAGCCCGCCCCCGGATACCGGCGAGTGGTCATGGACGTGCCGGGCGGCGCTGCTGTTCACCTTCATCTGACCGATGGCAGAAGCTGGCGCGTGAACCGCACCCTGCTGGGCGCCAAGCAGCGCACCGATATCGGGCTGGCGATGGAGGCTGCACCAGCGGACACGCTGCACCTGGTGGCCAGCGGCTCCGTGATCGAGGCCCACAAGGGCGATCAATGGGGAAGCTTCGAGGACCTGGCCTGGCTGCGCGAGCTTGCAAAAAAGCACTGCATTGCCTGCCTGTCAGGCGACATCCACGCCAACGACTTTCATCGCATCCCGACGGACAACGGGCGCATGGTTTACGACTTCACGGCGTCGGGTGCGGCGATCCGCCGTGCAATCTGGATCGGGACCGAGTGCCAGAACTTTGGCTTGCTGGAGATCGACGCCACGGAGCTGCGCGGCCAATGGTTTCGTTTCGGGAAGCCTGCGGCATTGGCCCCTGTCACCATCAATCGCAGCAACTGGCAATTGCAACCCTAGCGTCTGATTCGCCTCCAGGCGGTTCAACAGCGTGAACTCGGCCGCAGGCTCCAAAGGACAGGAGACGCTGCAGAGTCGGAGTCCAACGGGCTACGGTCGCGGACTAACTGACGAGGATCGCCGCCTGGCGGCCAGCAGTACGGCCAAGGAGCCCAGCGCCATCAGCCCGAAAGTAGCGGGCTCTGGAATCGGCGCTGAGACGTCGGCGGTGAAGCCGATGTTCTGGAAATCTACCTGGCGGTTGCTGCCGCTCAGAAAGGCCGTTACATAGCGCACATTCAGCGGCGCGGCCAGGGTCAGATTCTGAGCGCGGATGCCGGGACTGGTGCCGAGCTCCGGCTCCACGGACAGCGCGCCGACTTGGACATTGGCCCCGCTGTAGAAGGTGAAGCTGACGGTGTCGACATCGAAGTTCTCAGACGTGTAATTCCAGAAATGCAGCACGCTGATGTCGTACTCGGTTTGAAAGTCGAAGCGCAGTTCGAGCCCACCGCCGAGCGCGTCGGCGGTAAACCAGATGTGCGTCTGCTGGTCATGGAACTCCTCGGCGGAAGCGGATGGGGCATCGATCACCTTGGTGATCGTCGCGCCGTTGTTGAAGGTGTTGTTGAAGTCGCCCGGCGATGTGCCAGCGCCAACGGCGACGGTGATATTGCTGCTGTTCAGATAGGTCGCCGCAACGGCTGGGCCGGCGGCGGCTGCGACTCCTGCCAGTGCGAACGAGACGATCCAAGGGCTCAATCTCATGGTGCATTCACTCCTGTTGCAGGAAGTTCGTCGGATGGAGTGCATACAGTGGCGGTTCACCTTGACGGCGTCAAGGGCCTGGCACAGTGTGCTGTCCCCTGGTTAACTGACAAGCGAGCAGGGCCTGTCTGCAGTTGCGAGGTGTGAAGCTGTCGTGGCTGCGGCCTCACTTCGAATCGATGTGCCACCGATCGTCATTGATCGAAATGCCCTGCGCCAGCAAAAGCCTGGGAGCCGAATTCCACCCGTGACTGCTGTGGCGCAGCTTGTGCGTTCGCACTTCGTGGTCGACAACCTGCTGCCGTCAGCGGCGAACGGTCGCTGCAGAGTCGCACCATCACTTCAGATTGAACATGGCCACGGGGACTCGTATGAGGTCCCTTTCGTTGCCCGCAACTCCGCGTTAGCGGTGCTGCCGCGTCACGAACGCTCAAGGCAGCAGCACATACGCCTCCATCAAGATCTGTTTTAAATCCGTGTCCTTGATTCGGCCGAATCCCTGGTCTGCCCACCCGGCACCCCAGTGGTTGGCGAAACGAAACTCAGCTGTAGCCGCCTCGTAGCCGACGATTGCGAGGCACGATCCTCCGGTCGGCTCAAGCGGGAGTTTGATTGTGATGAGCCCCTTTGGGCCCGGCGTGTCAAACGCCGCCGTCATGCTTACGCACAGCGGAACCACATTGCCCTGCCGAAGCTCTTTCAGAATGTCGGCGACGTTCGCAAGGCGCCTGGCTCTCACTTTAAACAGCGGCTTGGCAGCGGCGCTGGTAGGTTTCTTCGCCCCATACGGCCAGTCTGCTTCGCTGTAGACGCCGACTTTGGCGATCGCCTTTATGCCCCCACTCAAGGAGCTTCCGTCATAGTCCGTTCCTGGCCATTCGTCGTACTCCTTGGACAGGCTATAGATGCCCTGCGCGGAGATTGCTGTCGTCGTTGCGCCGAGCTTTCCTGCCTCAGCCTGTACCGCGTACTTCAGCACGAATCCGACTGTCGCCCCCTCGGGTCCTGAGTCGGCGATGGGGCCAATGCTGGCCGATAAGTCGATGACTTCATGCGAAGCCTTTGCTTCCGCAGCGGCTACTTCCGATGCCCGGTATTGCGGCGGCAATACCTTCTTGCCCATTGCCACTTTCACTCCACCAGGCAGTTCCACTTGGCCGCTCTCGGCGTCTGCGAAGCGTTGCATCACAGTCGTGATCGGCTGGCGGAGGGCCAGCACCATGAGCAGGACAACGACCGGCCAGGACAGCACAAGCGGCAGCAATACCTTGACCCACTCCAGTATGTGGCTGCTGATCAAGAAGCGGTCCGTCCCGCTCGGCTGGTTAGCAGCATCAGCTTTGGCAGGCTCGGTACCATCCTTGTGCCTTCGTGAGAACAGCCTCTTGGGAATGACCATCACGTCGCCTCCTCGTCCAATGCAGGCATTGACCCCACGAGGGGACCAGCACGCCAGCGGCGTGGTTCTCAATCTTCAGTCAAGAGTTGCATACCCACTTCGAGCTGTGGTCCCCAATATTGAGGAGCCATAGCCCGCACTTGGTGTCCGGACCAGTGGCAAGCGCGAGATGAGATCTTGCAAGGTGGTCTGCGATGCAGTTTGCGTCAGCGTTTTACCTTGCCGGACCGGCTCAGCCATCAAGTGTCCTGGGCTCGGACAGCTCGTTCAAAGCACTGCGCGGCAGCGTACTATTGCGCGCCGCTGCCCGGCGGTGCTGCGGATTTCAGCGATCCCGGACAGCCATTTCAGCGTGATGGCGGACAGCGTTTCAAACTGATCGCGGACAGTTTGGGCGCGCGCAAGTGCCTGGGTTGATCGTAGCTCAGGTGTCCGCGATCAGCCTGAATTGGGCCGCCCCGGACGGGCTTGCGGTGGTCGGTTTGGTGGTCATGCCGGGTCCTGTTTCTTGCGCAGCGACTCCCCCTTGAGCGCGATCTTGTGGGCCGAGTGAACGATGCGGTCGAGGATGGCGTCAGCCAGCGTCGGATCGTCCAGCCACTCGTGCCACGCCGACACCGGGAGCTGGCTGGTGATCAGGGTCGCGCGGCTGCCGACCCGGTCGTCAAGCAGTTCGAGCAAGTCATTGCGGTCGGCGGCCGTGATCGGCGCAATCGCAAAGTCATCGATGACCAGCAAGTCGATGCGCGCCAGTTGCGCCAGGCGCCGGCTGAAGGAGCCATCGCCGTGCGCGACCCGCAATTCCTCCAGCAAGCGAGGCGCCCGCGTGTACAGCACGGCGAATCCCTGGCGCGCCGCCTGCTGAGCCAGCGCACACGCGAGCCAGGTCTTGCCGCAACCCGTGGCCCCGGTGAGCAGCACGTTGTGGCCGTGGCGCAGCCAGTCGCAGCCCGCCAGTTGGATGATGAGGCTGCGATCCAGGCCGCGCGAGCCGCGCCAGTTGATGTCCTCGATGCAGGCGCTGCTGACCTTGAGTCTGGCGGCCTTGAGCAGCCGGGCCAGGCGTTTGCCGTCGCGCCAGTCGACCTCGCGCTGGACCAGCATGGCCAGCCGATCCTCGAATGACAACTCGGCTGCCGCCGTGCGCGTGGCGTCGTCCGCGAGGGCGTGCACCATGCCGTCCAGGCGCAGGCTGCGCAGTTGATCCAGGGTGTGTTCGTTGAGCAAGAGCTTCTCCTTCATCGTTAGTGGTAGTAATCGGGGCCGCGCACGTTGTCGTGCAGCGGCAAGGTGGCTTGCGTGGCCTGGGCCGGCGCGGCTTGCCGGTCCAGCCCGGTGGTGAGGATCGACTTGATGCTCTGATAGGTCGGCGAGCGGATCGCCATGGCGCGAACGCAGGCCGCTTCCAGCCGCTCATGGCCGAACTGGCGCGCCAGGCTCTGCAGGCCGAGGCAGGATCGGTAGCCCTGCTCGGGGTGCGGCCTGTGCTCCATCTGCCAGCGCACCACGGCGGCGGTGGCGACGCCGATGCGCTCTCCCCAGGCAATGAGCTTGGCCGGCGTCCATTCCCGGTGGGCGCGGTGCGAGGCCGGCATGTGCTCGGGTGTCGTCGTGTGGGCGCCGTGCCGGTCGCTGTAGGCGTGCACGGCCACGCGCTGCTGGCGGCTGAGGATCTCCACCGTGGTCGAGGTGATGCGCAACTCGACCTGCTCGCGCACCAGCCGGTGCGGCACGCTGTAGTAATGGCCGTCGAGCTCGACGTGATAGTCGATGTTGACCCGGGCGCGCTTGAAGCGGGCGATGGGCATGCGGGCCGCCGGCAGCGGCTTCAGAACAGGCCGGTCCAAGGCTGCGAAGGCGCTGGCCCGGCAGCCGGGAAGCTTCTTGAACGGGCGCTGGTTCAGATCGGCCAGCAAGGCCCGGATCGCGGTGTTGAGCTCGGTCAGGCTGAAGAAGCGCCGATGCCGCAGCCGCGCCAGGATCCAGCGCTCGACGATCTGCACGCCGACCTCCACCTTGGGCTTGTCGCGGGGGTGGGCCGGCCGAGCCGGCAGCATCGCCACGTCGTAGTGGTCGCAGAACTCCTCGACCAGGCGGCCGGGCGTGGCCTCGTAGCGGTCCGGCCGGGCGATCAGGGCGCGAGCCTGGTCCGGCACGATCAGCCGGGGCACGCCACCCATGAACTCCAGCGCGTCCATGATGGCGCCGACCCAGTCGGCGGCAGTCTGCGTCGGGGTGGCACAGGCAAAGGTGTAGTTCGAGGCGCCGAGCACGGCCACGAAGATCTGGGCGGCACTGATCTCGCCGGTGGCGGCGTCGATCAGCGGCACGGTCTGGCCGGCGTAGTCGATGAACAGACGCTCGCCGGCCGGATGGATCTGCCGCATCGAGCGCTTGAGGCCGGTCACCCAGGTACGGTACTTCACGCAGAAGCTGGTGTACTTGTAGGCTTGCGAGCCGGCGTCGGCCAGGCTGCGCTGGTACTCCTCCCAGAGCAGCTGCAGGGTGACGCCGGGGCGTTTGAGTTCCTGGTGGACGAGGGCGAAGTCGGGGTCGAGCTGGGTGCTCGCGCGCGGCACGGGCGGGCCGTACAGGCGGGCTTCCAGGGCAGCATCGTCCAAGGTCTGAGCGGTGGCCCAATCCACGCCGGCGGCGCGGGCCTTCATGACGATGCTGTTGACGGTCGTCTTGGCGATGCCCAGAACGCGCGAGCACTCGCGCATGCTCAGGCCCGATTCCAGGTGCAGTCGAAGGGTTTGACGTAGTTGGCGCATGTGAATCCTGGGGGTGGGCATGAGGACCGAAAAATCGGTCAGCATGCCCACGGCTCAGGTCACTTGCGCGCGCTCGGGGTGTCCGGGATCAGATTGAAACGCTGTCCGCGTTCAGCCTGAAATGGTGTCCGCGTTCGTCTGAAACGCTGTCCGCGTTCCGCTGAAATGGGTGGCCGCGATGGGCTGAAATACGCAGCGGTGCCATTGAGAGACGCATGACGGAAGTTGATGTTGGAAGGCTGTCCTACGCAGAACTGCTTGCTCTGCGGGCGAAGCTGGATCGAGAGATAGAGGACAAGCGCGGCGAGGAGCTGAAAGTCCTGGCAGATGGGTTTGCCAAGAAGGTTCAAGCGGCCGGATTCTCGGTGGCGGAAGCGATGGGTGCTCTGCGGCCCTATGTGGGTCCGGCCATCCCTGGCAATCGCGCTGTGAGGAATGGCCCATTGCAAGTTCTCTACCGAGATCCGGCGAACCCGGAAAACACCTGGAGTGGCCGGGGGCGGGCGGCGAGATGGCTGGCCGACTATGAAGCCAAGGGTCATCATCGGAACGAGTTCAGGGTGGGTAGCTTTTGAGGGATCGGACTGGAAGCCGTTCTCCGGGCATGAGCAGGGCGGTGCCCCCAGCGCCGCAGATCCCGGCAAGCGGCCCCGCCAGCTAGACCGGCGAAGTGGCGCCGGCAGGGGTGATGGTGGGACCGCCGCTGCGCATCCGGCCGGTGAATCTATGCCGCCGGCTGGATGACGCCTTATCGAGCGGTTTCTTCTTGATCCTGCCGGAAAATGCGCACCACCTCGGCCAACCGACTGGCCTGCTGCTTGAGACTTTCGGCGGCTGCCGCGCTTTGTTCGACGAGGGCTGCATTTTGCTGCGTGCTGCGGTCCAGCTCGGAGACAGCCCCGCTGACTCTGCCGATGCCGTCGGTCTGTTCCTGCGTCGAGGCACCGATTTCATTGATCAGGTCCGAGACGTTCCGAACTTGGCTGACGATGTCATCCATGGTGGCGCCGGCATCACTGACAAGCCGGGTGCCAGCCTCGACCTTGACGACGCTGGCGCCAATCAGCGACTTGATTTCCTTGGCGGCCTCCGCGCTGCGCTGGGCCAAGCTGCGCACTTCGGAGGCGACGACGGCGAAGCCTCGTCCTTGCTCACCAGCCCGGGCCGCTTCAACGGCAGCATTGAGGGCCAGGATGTTGGTCTGGAACGCAATCCCATCGATGACGCCGATGATGTCGGCGATCTTCTTCGAGCTGGCGCTGATGTCGTCCATGGTCGCCACGACCTGGCCCACCACCTGACCCCCCTTGGCCGCAGCAGCGCTGGCGGACGCGGCGAGTTGCGTCGCCTGCCGTGCGGTGTCGGCGTTTTGCTTGACTGCGACGTTCATCTCGCTCATTGAGGAGGCGGTTTGTTGCAGGCTTGCCGCCTGCTGCTCGGTCCGGTTGGACAAATCGGCATTGCCTGTCGCGATCTCTGCGGACCCGGTGGCGATGGAGTCGGAGGCTTGCCGAACCTGGGCAACGATGCCGGCCAGGCTCTCACGCATCCCGCCCAAAGAGGCAAGCACGCTGTCGGCGGGGGCTTGCAAGACTCCCGGTACTGGGCCGAGATCTCCCCCGGCCACGCGCCGTGCCGCGTCTCCCAGGGCTCGGGGCTCAGCGCCCAACTGTCTCACAATGCTCCGTGAGATCGTCCAGGCCAGCGCCACTCCGCACAAGAGCGCCAGGACCAGTGCTGTCAGCATCACGGTCAGGAAGCCGTCGGCCTGGTCCAGCGCGATCTTGTTCTGCGTTTGGATACGGCTTTCTTCGTAGTCGATCAGCTGATTGACCGCAGCCAGCCACTGCACGTATTGGGGTTTCGCCTCTGACCAGAGCAGGCTCTGCGCGCCGGCGGTGTCACCAGAATTCACCAGTTTGACGATGGACTGTGTGGTCGCTACGGCCTTGGCCTCGATGTCCTTGATCGCGGCGTACAGCTTGTCAAGCTCCTGCTTGTCTTCGCCCTTGGTGACGAGGGCCTCCAAGGGCTTGGCGGATTCCGCATAGAACTTGGCCAGCGCGTCAATGGCTGCCACCTCTTTTTGCCGTTCGGCGGGGTCGGAACCCAGCACCACATCGCGTACCGCGATGGCCCGGTCGTGCGCCGAACCCCGGAAATTGATTGCGAAACGCTGGATGGGTGCATGCACATCGCTGTTGGCATGCAAGGCCACGGTGATCGCGTTCACCTTGACCAAGGCCACCGTCGCGACGATGACCAGGATCAAAAGCACCAGTCCAAACCCGAGGTTGAGGCGCTTGCCCACCGTCATTTGGTCGAATTTCATAGAAATAGCCTCATATCCAGTTGTCCTGGGACCACGAAGTCGCAAGATGGCGATCGATCGCAACAGGTTGAGACAAAGAAGAACCAACGTTGTCCAGTTGTTGTCTATTGTTTGTCTAGGACAAATATAGCAGCCAGCCTACGATTGCGACGGGTGTCGGCGGCGCGCGGGCGGTGATTTGCGTGGGTTATTACGCGTAAACGGTAGGAAAGTCACGGCTGGGCAAGGAGGGGCCCGAGCCTGTCTTGTCTTGTGCATGCGCGTAGCCGGTGTGGCAGTCGCAGAGGCTGGGGTAGGCGGGCTCATGGCCGCCTTCAGGAATGCATGCGATGTAGACGCTCGCGCTGGCGCCGATTGGCGGGGTGTTCAAGATGGGCGACAACGTCGGCTTCGCGCGAGCTGTGGCTGCCTGGCATGGGTTGGCCGTGCGTGAGCGCTTAGATAGACTGGAACTGGAGGCCCGGTAGGCGGGCTCGAACTGCGGCAAAGCTGGCGGTGTGGTGTGTCGCGAGAAAACGAGACGACGGAGAGATTTTGCTGCTCAAGAAGAGGCGCGCTTGATCCAGGCAGGGTTACGGTCTGCCCCAGGATTGGCGATGCGCGTGACCGGGCCTGAGCCGATCGCGTCGCGCGAGTGGATGTCGTACTCGCTGCCGACACGACCCACGAAGGCAATGCGCTGGCCGTCCGGCGACCATGCCGGTGTATAGGCGTTGTCGTCGAACTCAAAGAATGTGGGCGATCCACCCGTCACGGGCAGCAAACCGATGCGGTACCGCTCGACCCCGATTGTGCTGGCCGCAGGTCTGTCGGATTTGTGTGTCAGCGGTCAGTACAAGACCGGCGATAGCGAGGGCTTTGCGCGCGCGGTGGCCGCCTTGCACGGCCTGGCGGTCCAGGCGCATGCCGGGCGGATTGAGCTGGGTCGGATGTAAAGAGCTGGTTTCGAGTGGGGTGAGGCCCAGGCCAACTTGTGGGTGGCAAAGATGACAGCCACTGTCATGCAGGGCGTAATCTTGTCATTATTCCTATCAATCGGGCCGATGGCGAGATAAGATTACGGCCTATTCTTGTCGTGTGACGAGATTGATGAGATTGACAAGATTCGCTGCCCCATGACAACTACCTCGCTATCGCCCCGCCATGAGGCGCTGCTGCGCCAAGTCTTTGCAGCGGCGGGGGCGGTTGCGCCAAGCGCGCTGGAGCACGCGCTCCAGGTTTCCCGGCCCACCATCAACCGGGACTTGCGGGACCTTCTTGCCGCCGGCTTTTTGAAGAAGCAGGGGGACGGCCGCTCGACCCGTTACCTGACCACCGCAGCGGCCGAGGCAGCGCTGCGCGCTTTGCCCTCTGGCGCCCAACCGCCGGTCCGGGCCGGCGCCCTTCAATGGTCAGCGGCTGCGCAGCCCCTCGTCGAGGCGCTTCGCGCACCGTTGGGTACCCGCACCCCCGTGGGCTACGACAGCGGGTTTGTGAACAGCTACATCCCGAACCAGTCGAGCTTGCTGCCGCCCCAGCTGGCCACGGACCTGTACAACGCTGGACGCAGCCGGGACCAGCAACCGGCAGGAACTTACGCGCGCGAAGTACTCGAGCAGTTGCTCATCGACCTGTCCTGGTCTTCATCGCGCCTGGAGGGCAACAACAAGAGCTTGCTGGACACCAAGGAACTCTTCGAGCTCGGCCAACAAGGCGGCCCGCTCGATGAGGACACGCTGATGCTGCTCAACCACAAGAGCGCCATCGAGTTCATGGTCGATGCGGTGCCGACCGAGGGCATCACCGTGCCCGTCATCGTCGACTTGCAGGCCAAGCTGATGCGGGACCTTCTTCGCGACTCACGCGACATCGGCAGCATCCGCCGGCGCGTGGTGAACATCGATAGCTCGGTCTACACCCCCAGCAGCATTTCCTCACTCCTTGAGGAGACGCTGAACGCCATCGTCGACAAGGTGCGGAACATCCGCAATCCGGTTGAGGCCGCCTTCTTCCTGTGGGTCAACCTGGCCTATCTGCAGCCCTTTGCGGACGGCAATAAGCGCACGAGTCGTCTGAGCGCCAACATGCCGCTCATGCTCTACAACTGTGCACCGCTGTCCTTTCTGGACGTGGAGCGCTCAGACTACGCGACCGCCATGCTCGGTGTCTACGAGCAGCGCAACGTGGCTGCGGCGGTGGACTTGTTCGAGTTCATCTACCGCCGTTCGATTCAGAAGTACAGCGTGCTGCGCGCCTCGCTGTCATCGCCCGACCCGATTCGGACCAAGTACCGGCAGGCCTTGAACGAGCTGATGCAGTTCGTGGTTTTCCATGGCCGAACGCTGGAGGCCGCATTCGCCGATGTGCATGTCGATGCTGCCGACAGCGCGGCGCTGCGCCTCATCGCGAACACCGAGTTCGACCAGCTGGAGCCATACAACTGTGCCCGGTACAACCTCGCGCGAGGCATGACACAGCGATGGATAGACGCGGGACGGCGCCGATGAGGCTCGCCTGGCGGCGAGGGGAGCCAACCGGGTCGGCGATTTACTACCCAATGCTGGACAATGTCGGCGTTCAGCTGGGTTCCTTGCGGCATAAGCAGTAGATGAACTTCTGAACCGTGCCGAAGGGCGTGTGATGCTCTTCGCGCTCTTGCTGCAAGAGCGTGAACGGCGTGCCGAACTCCGCATGCAGGCCGTCTGCGCTGTAGCGCATGACGGGCAGGCCACTGCACTTCTCCGGACCGTCTTCGGCGAAGGTTGCAACGATGACGTGGCCGCCCGGCTTGACGGCGTGCAGGACCGCGTTGATGTATGCGTCACGCTCTTCGGGTGTCGTGAGGAAGTGAAAGACGGCCCGGTCGTGCCAGACATCAAAGGCGTGCTGCGGCAGCTCGAACTTGGTGATGTCGCCCGCGAGCCAACTCACACCGGATGCCTGCTCTCCAAGGCGAGCTCGCGAAGCTGCCAGCGCGGCTTCGGAGAGGTCCAGGACGGTGAGGTGTCGATAGCCCTGGGCCAGCAGATCGTCGACCAGCGTCGAAGCGCCGCCACCGACGTCGATGAGGCTGGCGGCCTTCGATACACCCGTGCTGCCGATGAGCTGAACTGATTGTCGTGCGTGCTCCTGGAACCAGCTCACACTGCTTTCGGACTTGGTCGTGTAGACCTGCTCCCAGTGGTCCTTGGACTGCATGTAACCTCCTGAACTTGATGTTCCGCTATCGGCGAAACGAACACGCGAGCGGGATCGTAGAGCGATTGCAGCCAGGGGGGTGATGGCCGGCGCTTGCCGACATCATGCCGCCGACACGATTTGGTTCCGCCCGGCCTGCTTGGCCCGATACAGCCTGCGGTCCACGAGGTCGATGAAGG